>JAJYJR010000608.1 GCA_021789355.1 Chloroflexota bacterium
ATTCGCCGCTCGCACGGGCCCTCGCCGCAGCGCCGACCCCGCCGCTCAGGCCGCTTGAAGGCACTGCTCCAGCGGGGAGGACGCCTCGTGCACGGCGGCGAGGTCCTCGACCGTGACGGCCGTGTAGTGCCGCCGTACCTGATGCGCGTAGTCCGCACTCCAGCCCATCATCGCCGCGAGCTGGTCGTCGCTGCGTCCGCTGCGGGTGTAGCTCGTCGCGAACGTGCGGCGCAGGGCCTGGAAGCCGAGGCCGTCGCTGCCGCGCGCTCCGGGCGCGACCATGCCGAGCCGCACCAGAAGCCGACGGAACTGCGCGCTGACCTCCCGGCCGCTGGCCGGGCCACCGTCGGCGCGCAGAAACACGTGGTCGGTCTCGGTGGCCGGCCGCACCGCGCGATAGCGCAGCAACGCCTGCCATGCCGTGGGGCCCAGGGGCACCTGCCGCTCCTTGCCGAACTTGCCGATCAGGGTGACGGTTCGCGTCGCGGCGTGGATGCCACCCAGCCGCAGGCTCAGGGCATCGCCCCGCCGCGCACCGTCGTCCAGCGACACGGCGAGGAGCGCGGTCAGGCGACGGTTCATCACCGAGTCGTGGGTGGCGAGGTACGTGAAGATCTCGCGGACCTGGGCACGCGTGAACACGATCGGCGGGTGCTCGAGCTCCGGGAAGTCCCGCCCGCCCAGACGAACCGAGATGGTCAGCCGCCCGGTCTCGTGGAGCCAGGCGACGAAGGACCCGAGCACTCGGCGGTACGCGTTCCGCGACGTCTCCCGGATCGGCGCACCGGTGTGGTGGTCGAGGCGGCGCTCCAGCACCCAGTTGACGCGCTCCCCGGTGAGGTCCACCGGGCGGAACGGCTCGTCGGTGTGCCGGGCCAGCTCGGAACGAAAGGTCAGGAGCTTCTGGCGGTAGTCGCGGCCCTGGTCGCTCAACCAGGGCGCGGCCGCGGTCCGCGGGGCCGGCGGAGCCGGCGCGAGGTGTCCCGCCTGCGCGTTGTCGGGCAGTCGCGTCGCCGAGACGGGAAGGGCTGGCTGTCGGCCCCGTTTCGCCGCGGCGAACTCGTCGATCAGGGCATCGTCGATCGGGCTCTCGAGGGTCAGGACCTGGGGGCGAGCCGGCGGCAGGGTCTGCATGTCGAACGAGGTCACGAGTCGCTCCTTGAGCGTGCGCTGCGCCGTACGACGGCGGCCCATCGAACTGAGGGCGACGGAGTGTTGGGATGACCCCGCGTGTTGTCAAGGGGCTGCCAGGCCGACTGGGCGTGTCGTGTCACGCGGGTTGTCGCGCCCGCACAAGAGGTCCATCGAGTGGGCCTGGCATGGCGCCCGGTCCAGCCCTCCGCCGCGCAGCGCAGAGCACAGACCGCTGCCGCGTCTCGGGCAGGCCCGAAACCGTGACACCGCCAGAGGCAGTTGACGAGCGGACCGGTCTGCATAGGCTCCCGCCGTCGTCCGATCCGCTATTGCGAGGCACAGATATGCACTACATCCACGAGCGAGTGCTGGCGACCGCCGCGGCTGGCGCCGGGTCCCTCAGCACCCGCCAGCAACTCGAGCGGTATGGCCCGGAGTTCCTCGCCTGGTGCGAAGACCGTGGGGCGGTGTTCACCACGGTCGACGCCGCGGCCCTGCGCGAGGCGTACCTCGCCGACCTCGCCCGGCGCGATCGCTTCGCGACCAGCCAGCAGCGCAAGTTCGCGGGCTGGATCGTGAACCGTTTGGCGGCGGCCGCGGATCTGCTCGCGGCCCGCGCGCACCCTCGTCCAATCCCGGAAGGGGCCCGAACGCAGTTCGTGGACAGACTTGTCCCCAACAGCCGCCTCGACCGTATCGTCCAGGCGCTCCTGGACGAGGCGTCCTCACCGAGGCGACGAGCCGTCCTTCGGTGTGATGTCGGACTGTTCCTCGCCTGGTGCCGCGAGACCGATCACGACCCCGAGGCGGTGGGGCTGGTCGAGCTGGAAGCGTATCGGGCGTGGATCCGGGCGCGGGGCCGCAGGGCCGAGGCGCCGCTCGTCGTTGCCCGCAAGATCGTGCGGGCCATCCATCCGCCTGCGGTGTGGTGGTGAGTGCGCCGGACCGTGATCGTGGCGCCCGTCGGACTCAGAGCAAGCGGCCACGCCCCGAGCGATCCGGCTGTCTCATCCGACCCCACCATGCAGCCGCTCGGGGCTTGCTCAATCGGCAGAGCATTGGATTGTGGATCCGATGGTTAGGGGTTCAAGTCCCCTAGGCCACCCCAATTCCCCGATCAACTGAACGGCAGGAGGCGGCACCGGAGGGCAGGCAACGGCACCGATTGCGGAGCCCGTGCCTGTACGGTGCCTGTCAACCGAGACGGTCGCCTGTGCCGGATCCGGGGGACCACGGGAAGCCGGGCTCTCAGCCGGCGGCGTTGGGAACTCCCGTGGCGGAGGCAGCGTCGAAGGTGCGATGAGGCGTGTCGCTCTCGGGTGTCTGGTAATGCTGCTCGTCGCGGCGTGCGGGAGCTCGGCGTCGTTCGGTCCGTCGGTGTCGTCGGCACCCCCGCGGGGTGCGGTCCCGTCGTTCAATCCGCGAGCCACGATCGGGCAGCCCACGGCCATCGCGACGGTGCCGGATCCGTCGGGCGTCTTCGTCTCGGGCCAGGCGATGTCCGGCGTCGGCTGGCGCGTGCTGCTCGCGACGCGCCACGGCTGGACCCCAACGGTGCCGCCCGGCGTCTCGCTGCCCGGCACGTTCTTCGACAACAACTGGCTCGACGTCGCGGACACCCCGGCGTCGCTGGTGCGGCTGTGGGGGTTCCTGAACGTCAGCGACGCGCCTCCGGTTGATCTCCACCGGGAGATCGTGGTCGCGCTCGGCTTCCTCACCGGTGCCGGTCCGATCTGCGGACAGGTCCGCCTCGACGGCGTCACGTTCGATGCCGCGGGCCGCCGCGTGGCGGTCGAGGTGGAGGACGCGAGCAGCTTCGATACCCTGCCACCCGCCCCGAGCGGCGCGGTGTCGGCGTGTGCTGCGGTGGGCAACCCGACCGTGATCGTGCTGGCGCTGGATCGGTCCCCCCTCCCGTCGAGCCCGTTCCGCCTGCGGCTCGACGAGGCGCCGGCGCCGCGGTCGGTCGAGACGGACGTGCGGCTCGCCCCGGCCGCCTCCCCAGCCGCGCCGGCATCCGCTGTGACCGACCGCTATCCCGATGGCCTGCCCCGGACCCTCGACGGGCAGCCCGTGCTGCGCGGCGACGCCGCGCTCGCCCATGCCCGCACCACGCCGGACGCGACGCCGTTCCTCCTCGGCGGCTGGGTGACTATCGTGCCCGGGCTGCCGATCGCCTGCCCGGCAGTACTGCCATCCCCGGGTTCCGAGTGGCTCGCCCCGTGCGGGCAGCCCTCCTTCAGCGACCTCGCCGGCAACGCAGCGGGCGACCTCGTCGCGGCAGGCGAGCTCACCTTCCACTTCTTCGACACGAGCGGGCTCCCGAGCGGCCCGGCGATCCTGCGCGTCCATGTCCATGACCCGCGGGCGGCTGAGTGCGGCGGCCAGGACACGGCGTGCGGGCGGGCGATGGTCGCCGAGGCCGTGCTGTGGACGGGTGACGCCGCGACCGCACCCCATCCCCTCGACCTCGCGCGCGTGACCTCCGGGCTGCGCACCGTGGTGCCGGGCCTCGCGCTGCGGGCGATCGGGCATGACATCCCGTTCTCCGACTGCGGCGGCGTGCTGCCGGCCGCGCGGGACTACGCGGTGGCCGTCATCCCTCCCGACGTGCCCAGCGCGTCCCTCGTCGAGATCGCCGCGTCGGCGGAGGCGCTCGGTCGTGCCCTGCCGATCGGCGATGGGACTGTGGCGGCGCTGGCGGCTCCGCCGCTGGCGACGAGTGGCGGGCAGGGCGGGTTCCAGTGCCGCTGGCTGCGCGTGGCGAACGTGGCCCTCCTCGTGCGCACGAGCGACCCGCCGAGGAGCACCGACGCGAGTTTCATGGACCGGGTAGTGGCGGCGCTCACCACCACAGGTGCCGCGCCCTGACACGCGCCCATCGCCACACTCACGCGACGCGACGCACGGCGGAGCGTCGCGCCTTGGGACCGGGGTGATGCCTCACCTCCGGGCTGTCCGTGGCCGTGGCAAAGTCCCCACTGGTGGCCACGTCGAAGTCCCCACCCTCGGCTGATCACACGAGCCACCGGGCGAAGCCCCGGGGCTGGACGATGACGGTGTTCCACTCCGTCACCCCAG
>JAJYJR010000609.1 GCA_021789355.1 Chloroflexota bacterium
GTCCAGCGCCCGCTCGATCCGGGCCTCGTCTCGCGGCCAGCCGTCGAGCAGTTCGAGCAGCGTGGAGCGATGGACCTCGCACGGCGTGCGCCCGCTGCCGAACCGCGCCGCCACGGCCCGCCAGACGGTCACGCGGCCGGCCCTTCCGATTCCCGGCGAGCGCCCCGGCCGGTCGGGTCCGGCGCCGCCACCGGCTCGAACTCGGGCCGCAGATCGTCGCGGAGCAGCCGCAGCGCATTGTGCAGGCGGCTCTTCACGGTGCCGAGCGGGCACCCGAGCGTCTCCGCGATCTCCGCCAGGCTGCTCTCCTGCACGAAGCGCAGGACCACCACGGCGCGCATCCGGGCGGGGAGCCGTTCGATCCCGCGGGCGAGCGCCACGGTGATCTCGCGCCGTTCGGCCGCCGACTCGGGGGCGGTCACGGCCTCGTCGGGCCACGGCCCCTGCTCGGGCAGCGGCTCGAGCCCCAGGCGGCGGCGGCGGAGACGGTTGAGGGAGAGGTTCACGGCGATCCGCTGGAGCCACGGCAACGGAGAGCGCCCGGGATCCAGGCGCGCGCGGGCTCCGTGCGCGCGCAGGAACGTGTCGACGACCACCTCTTCGGCGGTCATCTCGTCCCGCAGCAGCGCGAGCGCGGTCCGGTAGACGGCACCTTCGTACCGGCGATAGAAGGCCTCGAAGGCCTTCAGGTCGCCGCCTCGGACGTCGTTGACGAGCGAGGCGCGTTCCGGCTCGGGTTCGGCCACTCATCCTCCTCTGGCACGCCGTCGCAAGGTGGCGTGCATGTGAATTACCACGCGAACCCGCGAAAGGTTCACGGTGGGGCCGACGGTGTTCCGCGGGATGGAACGTGGAGCGGGCGACAGCAGCTCCTCTGGGACGCCCGGGGCTTCCCTGGGGCGCGCCGGGACCGGCCCGGTGGCCTCCCCGGGGCCGGCAGCCTGGCGAACCAGCCGGCCCCGCGAATATCCCCCAGGGCAATGCCGGGGCACCTTGCGGGAGGGCAAGGCACCATGGGAGCTCCCGGGAAGCCGCGGCGGCGGGGAATCACCCTGCCCGGGCGGATGGCGAGGCCCCGGCCGACCGTTAGCGGCGCGCCAATCGATCCACTACGGCCGCCGGCAACGCTGTGGAGGATACGGGCCGCGCCAGCCACGCCGGTGCGGGGTCGGCCGGGGGCCGGCGGGGCAGCTCGGCCGGTGGCAGTACAGGTCGCGCCCGGAGGCGGGCTCGGCCCACCGACGGCCCTCGGCGATCCCGGGTGCCGCTCGTGCCTCCGATCAGTCCGGGCAGGGCATCTGCGTGCCCGTCATCGGGCGCCAGTGGAGGTCGGGCTGGCGCGCGGCCGTGGCCTCGTCGAGCCGCCGCACCGGCGCCGTGTGGGGCGCGCTGTGCACCATCTCCGGGTCGGCGTGTGCCTCGCGGGCGATCGCGACCAGCGCGTCGGCGAAGTCGTCGAGCGTCTCGAGCGCCTCCGTCTCGGTCGGCTCGATCAGCATCGCCTCCTCCACGATCAGCGGGAAGTAGATCGTGGGGGGATGGTGACCGTGGTCGATCAGTCGCTTGGCCACGTCGAGCGTGCGAATGCCCGTCTCCTGCCTGAGCGTGGCCGAGGAGGCCACGAACTCGTGCTTGCAGACCCGGTCGTAGGGGAGGTCGTAGGCGCCGCGCAGCCGGTGGCGCACGTAGTTGGCGGCCAGCACGGCGTCCTCGGACACCTCCGCGAGGCCGCTGCCACCGTGCGCCCGCAGGTACGCGTAGGCGCGCACCAGCACCCCCACGCTGCCCACGAACGAACGCACGCGACCGATGCTGGCCGGCCGCTCGCCCGGCCGCTCGAGCCGGAACGAGCCGTCCGGCTCGCGCAGGACCCGTGGCGCGGGCAGGAACGGCAGGAGCCGCTCCCCCACCGCCACCGGCCCCGAGCCGGGTCCGCCCCCGCCGTGCGGCGTGGCGAACGTCTTGTGCACGTTGACGTGCATCACGTCGAACCCGGCCGCGCCGGGGCGGAACCGGCCCATGACGGCGTTCAGGTTGGCGCCGTCCATGTAGGCGAGGGCGCCCGCCGCGTGGACCGCGTCGAGGATCTCGACCACCTGGTCCTCGAAGAGCCCGAGGGTCGAGGGGTTGGTGAGCATCAGGGCGGCCGTCCGGGGGCCGAGCGCGGATCGCAGCGCGGCGAGGTCCACGCCGCCCCGGGCGTCGGAGGGGACCGTCACGGTGCGGTAACCGGCCATGGACGCCGTCGCGGGGTTGGTGCCGTGCGATGAGTCGGGCACCAGGATCTCGGTGCGCTCGGCGTCCCCGCGGCTGCGGTGGTAGGCGCGCACCATCAGGATCCCGGTCAGCTCGCCCTGCGCCCCCGCGGCGGGCTGGAGCGTGACCGCCCGCATCCCCGAGATCTCGCACAGCCACTGCTCGAGCTCCCAGAGCAGCTGGAGCGTCCCCTGGGCGGCCGCGTCGGGGGCGAGCGGGTGCAGGTCGGCGAAGCCAGGCAGGCGCGCCGCCCACTCGTTGATCTTGGGGTTCCACTTCATGGTGCACGAGCCCAGGGGGTAGAAACCCGTGTCGACCGCGTAGTTGAGGTGCGAGAGGTTCACGAAGTGGCGCACCGCCTCGGGCTCGTCCACCTCGGGCAGCGCCGGGGGCTGCGCGCGGAGCTGGCTGGCCGGGATCCCGGCGAGCGCGTCCGCCGGGGGATGCGGGATGCGCGTGACGCCGCGGCCCGGGCGCGACAGCTCGTCGAGGGTGGGCTGCAGCATGGGACCGACGGCGGGACGGAGGCCCGTGCCGGCGGCGCGTCCCGCATCACGGGCGGCCACGGTCCCGGGTGCCGGCGACAGGGCGAGGGGTTCGCGCCGCTCGGTCATGCCGCCACCCCCGCCGTCACGTCGGCCAGGGCCGAGGCAAACGCCTCGATCTCGGCCGGGCGCGTCACCTCCGTGGCGCACACCAGCAGCCCGTCGCGCAGCACCGGGTCGTCGGGGAACCAGGTCGCCAGCGGGAGCCCGGCCAGGATGCCGCGTTCGAGCAGCGCGGCATGGATCCGCGGGGCCTCGGGGACCCGCACCGCGAACTCGTTGAGGTACGGGGCGGCGTGGATCCGCCGCGCGCCGACCGCCGCCAGGGCCCGCTCCAGCTCGCGGGCACGCGCGGCGCCCAGGGCGGCCGCGTCGCGCAGGCCGTGCGGGCCGATGGTGGCGAGGTACACCGTGGCCGTCAGGGCGCACAGCGCCTGGTTGGTGCAGATATTGCTGGCCGCCCGCTCCCGGCGGATGTCCTGCTCACGCGCTCGCAGCGTCATCACGAACGCGCGGCGCCCGTCGGCGTCGGTGGTGCGGCCCACCAGGCGCCCCGGGACCTGGCGGGTGAGCGCCGTGGTCGCGGCCAGGATGCCGAGGTACGGCCCGCCATACCCCAGCGGCAGCCCCAGCGGCTGGCCTTCCCCCGCGGCGATGTCCGCGCCATACGCGCCGGGAGGCGCGAGCACGGCCAGCGACACGGGCTCCACGACGGCCACGAACAGCGCCCCGGCGGCATGCGCCAGGCGCGACGCCTCGGCCATCGACTCGAGCACGCCGAAGACGTTGGGCTGCGCGAGCACCACCCCGGCCACCGGGCGGCCCCCGTCGGCCAGGAGCCGTCCGAGCGCGCCGAGGTCGGTGGTCCCGTCGGGCCGGGTCGGGATCGGCTCGACCGCGAAGCGCGTGCCGTCGAGGTAGGTGTGGGTGGTGGCCAGGTACTGCGGATGGATCGCGGCGCTGACCAGGACCCGGTCCCGCCCGGTGGCGCGCAGGCACATCAGGGCGGCCTCGGCGGTGGCCGTGGCACCGTCGTAGTGCGACGCGGAGACCACCTCGAGCCCGGTCAGCGCGGCCAGCAGCGACTGATACTCGTAGATGGTCTGCAGGGTGCCCTGGCTGATCTCGGGCTGGTAGGGGGTGTACGCGGTGGCGAACTCGCCGCGGGACACGACCTGGTCCACCGCGGCCGGGACATAGTGGCGGTAGACGCCGGCCCCCAGGAAGCTCGCGAGGTCGACCCGGTTGCGGTCGGCCAGCTCGCGCAGGCGGGAGGCCAGCTCCAGCTCGGGCTCCGGCTCGGGGAGGTCGAGCCCGTGGGCCCGGACGGAGGCGGGGATGTCGTCGAAGAGCTCGTCGGCCGACCCCATGCCCAGGGCGGCGAGCATGCGCCCCCTGTCG
>JAJYJR010000610.1 GCA_021789355.1 Chloroflexota bacterium
ACGTCGCCGGCGAGCAGATCCCGGATCCAGGCGTACAGGTCACGATCGAGCGCGATCCGGCCGAGGCGCAGCAGGGTCGACACCTCCCAGATCGAGATCGGGCTGATGAGCACGGGACGCGCACGTTCGAGCTCTCGATGGGCGGCGCGGGACAGGCGGGCCGGATCTCCCTTCCACCAGAGCAGCGCGTGCGTGTCGGCAAGGACGGTCATCGGCCGCCGGCGTCCAGGTCCCAGGGCTCGGCGGTGCCGTAGTACGCCTGATCCTCGGCGACGAGCAATCGCACGGATCCGTGGGTATCGCGCGGCGCCTCCGCTTCATCGAGCGGCACCAGGCGCGCGACCGGCCGGCCGCGCTTCGTCACCACGATCGACACCTTCGTGCGTTCGACCCTGTCGAGCAGCGCGAGGCACTCCGCCTTGAAGCGACTCGCCATCACCGTCAGCTCATCCATCCGTCACACAGCCCCGACATGACTATAGTCGCTGACCATGAGCCTGGCAAGGGTTGGGCGGTGCGAGCCGACGGGCGCTCACGGCGCCGGCATCGTCAGGCGGAATGCATCTCCCGAGGGGGGGCGAAGACACCCCCGGTGCCGCGTCCCATCCGACGAAGTCGCCCGCCCGTGGCAGGCCGATCGCCGTTAGTTGACGGAGAACTGAACCTCCCAGGGTCCGGCCAACCGTATCTGTTCGTCACCATCGTGACCCACGATCTCGTCGACGATCAGGCGCCAGCGTCCAGACGAATCGCCGCTCCCCGACGCCGTCTCGAACGCCACCGCCATAGTGGCGCCGCCCGAGTCCAATGGGTGGGAACGGACAATCTCGTAGGACGTGAGGCCGTTGACCAATCGCGCGATGGGGGCCCACTGTTGGCCCGCCGGTAGTCCCGACGCGGTCAACGTGCCCGTGATCGATGTCGGGGAGAAACGCACCTCATCGACCTTGACGGTGACCCCTCGCACAGCCTCCGACGCGGCTTCAGGCTTCGCGATCACGCCCTGCCGCGCCGGCAGGGCGAAGCTGAATACCCAAGGACCGTGCACTGTATCGGACCCAGCCACGAGACTATCGACAGTCAGGGTGTAGCTCCTCGAGGCGGGCGCGTTGGAAGCAGCCTCAAAGGCAAGCACGCTGGCGCCTGCTCCCGTGTCCTCGACCCCCCTCACCAGGAAGAGATGCAGTTCGTTGCCCGCCTCGTCGATAAGCGTCGTCCGACCGAGATTTGCCGTGCCCCTGCCCGTGCTTACGGGCACCACGCTGATGCCAACGATCACCTGGTTCGCGTCCGCGTAGGCGCGGTCAAGCACCAGGCTGTACCCACCCGCTGTCGCGTGCGCGCCGATGACGCTGGCCTCGTTCCAGGCCAGAGTGAAGGCTGGCGCGGGTGTCGCAACCTGGTCAAGAAGGGCGGACCAGGGTGCCGTGGCGCCCACGACAACCAGCGCGCACACCGCAATCAACAAACCCGCGGCGCCACGGTGGCGTCGAACCCTCTGCAGCTTCTCGCGAACGGACCGCGCAGAGCCGGAGTCCACTGTGTTCATCAGATCCTCCCGACGCAACAAACCACCTGGGCGCATGCGGTGACCCCCGGGAATTGCACCCTGATCCGACGCCCTCCTTGTCGGGCACCTCCCTGCGGGCGTGACCGTGCGGCGATGGCTAATTGCACGTTTGCTTCGGGTCGAAATACTTGGCAGAGGAGATCACGTCGTTGAAGCCCCAGTTCCTGAGGTCCGAGACGCTGTCGGTGTCGCATGTACTGAGGTGATAGTACCCGTAGTTCTGGTCCCACCAGAACGTCACCTGGCGGTTGCTGAAGTTGAATGTCTGGTAGCTGCTGATCCTGTCGTTCCACGTGTCCCACCCCGAGAGATTTTCAGTGTGGGAGGTGAAGTCCGCGATCGGGAACGTGTAGTAACAGACGATCCATGACCTGCCGCCGAAGTTGATGTCCTCATAGACTTGCACGCCCGGACTGCCACTGCACCGGGTGTCCGCTGCGGCCCTGCCTGGAGCCAGTGTCATCAGGGGTCCTGCCATGGCCAACGCCAGCAGCACGATCATCGCAGTCTTCCGCATTGGTCTCCCCACCTGCTTTCGATCCGGCTCATCGGGCCGGGCTACGCCGTGCGGACCAGCATTCAGATGTCCACGATCCACAGGCCTTCCTTGTCTTCGCGCCAACGCGCAGCCCCAGGTGACCTTCCCCGCACCCGTCGTCGATGCGCCTTCGGTTCCTGCTAGAAACCCAGAGCGCGCTTGGCTTGCTCGAACTCCTCCGGGGTGATTTCGCCCCGGGCAAGCCGCCCCTCAAGAACCTCTAGACCGAGTTCGGCCTCGAGGCGACGACGAGAGCCAAACAGCCTACGGGCCACGCGAGTGACCAGGTAGTAGAGCCCGACCAGAAGTGCGAACAAGAGCAGGAGCCCAACCAACACCGACACAGCGTCCATCTCATTCCCTCGCCTCGCCGTCGCGCCACCAGCGCGACGGCGAGGCTGTTGCATAAGCCGAACATGGCTTGAAGTCCGGGTTGGACGAACCGCCGCTCCTTCCCAGCAGAGGCTGTCGCCCACCCGGGCTTTGACTAGCTTGAGCTACAGCTCACGCTGCCGCTGCCGCTCAGGTTGATCTGGACCCACCCGGAGGCAGATTTGTACGGTAGCCCTCCGACGTATTGGGTGAAGGTCCACTGACCCTTGGCCGCAGCCGTACGTGGTTGCGAGATCCACCAATGGGTGTCCACACCGGACGTCAGTGACCAACCCAAGTCGCTCGTGGCGCTGTGGCCGGGTAGTGGGAAATACGTGATGTTGGTTCCGTCATAGCTGAACGTTTGCCAGATCGTATAGCTATATACGACGTTACCAAGTGCGTTCGTAGCGGCGTAATAGCATCCGGGCGTCACCGGTCCGATGATAGACAATGGCCCGGCGAGTTCCGAACCGCGATACACAACTTCGACCGAAACTCTAACTGGATCGGATGGCGCTGGGGATGAGTCTGCTGCCGCAGCCAACCCGGGCACTGTCAAGAGTGCCGCCATTGCCAGAGCAACCGCCACTCCACGGTACTTCATCGTATCAATCCTTTCGGGAGGAGAACCGTCGCGCGGTCCAGGGTTGCCACCTTGGGGCAGAGCGCGCGGCGTAAGCCGGATCAGAGAAGACATGACGAGTTGAACGGGTTCGATAGGCTGCACCCCTCACTTCTTCTGTACGCTGGAGATCTGGTCGTCGGCATTGCCCAGCGTGGCCTCTGCCGAGGCGCCCCAGTCCCACATGAAGCCCGTGTAGCTGGGTCCCTGCCACCAGACCGGATGCCCGCCGTTGAGCGGTGTGAACGAGCTGATCTGCTTGGCCCAACCGATGACGGACAGGTCCGGGTAGGGGTCGTAGGCCTCGAAGAACGCGCCGCCGTAGTTGGCGTACTGGTACCAGCGCACGAACGGGCTGAGGAGCTGCTGCGCGGTGGCGGCACTCGCCGTCCCTGGGGCCTGCTCATCGGCCTCGAGTTGGGCGGCGGTTCGGAAGCACCGGATCAGGGGGTAGTCGCGGTCGTGGCAGGCGTAATGGCCGACGTCGCGCAGCGCGATGGGCCGCCCGTCGAGCGACGCGGAGAGCTGCCCCGCCGTGCTGGCCTCTGCCTGGGACGACGGCAGGAGCAGCGCGAGCACCCACGCCGACACGATGAGCACTGGCCAGCGGCGCGGCGCCTGGTGGGCGCCCCTCCAGTTTGAGTCGTGCATCCCTTCCTCCTCCTTTGTGGCATGGGGACGCACGCCCATGCTGTGTCCACCGCTGGGCCTCGGCAAGCGATGGGAACTCGCACCTGCGATGGCGGGGAATCCCGCAATCGATGCACCGAGTTCCACTGGGCGGCTCCAGGGCCCGGCGCGCCGACTATCATCCGGGCGCGCGATCCGCACGCAACCGGAGGTCCGTCCGTGACCGACATCCGCTCTTCGAAGCTCGCTCGCCCGCGCCGCAGGTTCGATCTCGTGCTCGGTGCGGGGTTGGCGCTGGCGGCCGCGGTCTTCGCGATCTTCGCCTGGGTCGTGGCCGTCGGTCCGCCGCCCAACGACCTGGGCGTGGCCCACCCGGCTCCCGACACCTGGGTCGTGGCCTCCGTACCGATCGGCGGGCCGGTCTGGAACGCCGGCGTGCGCCCGGGCATGGAGGTGATCGGC
>JAJYJR010000611.1 GCA_021789355.1 Chloroflexota bacterium
AGGCCGGCTCGGGCTCGCGGCGCCAGAACGGCTCGCCGACCAGCACCTGCCCGTTCGGCCGGACCGCGGATGCCAGCGCGCGCAGCGTGCCGAGGTACCCGCCGAACGCCCAGCTGGCGCCCAGGCAGATCCCCAGGTCGAAGCTGGCCGGAGCCGCGGGGTAGTCGGCGCCCGGGATCTCCGGCAGCTCGAGCTGCGCCGCGGGAACTCGCCGGGCAGCGGCCTCGCGGAGCTCCCGCATGAAGTGGGGCGAGGGATCGACCCCCACGCCCCGGAAGCCCGCTCCGCCGGGGCCGCCGAAGCGCTCCGCCAGCCGCAGCAGCAACTCCCCCTTGCCACTTCCGATGTCCAGGACCCGCGGCCTGGCGGGGAGGTCGAGCAGCCCGATCAGCTCGTCGAGCTTCGCGACGCTCGTCGGGTTGCACACGACGTGGTCGCGGTGGGTGATGTCGTAGAACTTCCAGGTGTCCATGCCGAGCCTCCGGTCTGGAACTCAGATGCTACAGGGGGGCACGTGGCACGTGACGGGGGAGCGCAGAATCGACGCATGGCACCGCGCGTGCCGGTGTGGCTCGCTTCCATGCTCGCGATCGTCCTGGTCGCGACCGCCGCGTGCGCCCCGACCACCCAGGATACCGGCCCACTTCCATCCAGCGCGCGCCTGCCGTCGGGCCAGCCGGTGCCGACCACTGCGTCGAGCGTCCCGCCGCTCCCCTCACCGACGGCGTCGGGCGTGGCCCCCACCGCGCCGGGTTCTCCGGTGGCGTCACCTGCCGCCGGGACGCCGATCCCGGGAACCACGAGCCTGCAGGTCTACTTCTTTGACGTCGATCGTCTAATACCGGTGCAGCGGGACGTGCCCGCAACCGTCGCCGTGGCGCGGGCGGCGATGACCGCGCTGCTCACCGGACCGACGGCGGCCGAGTCGGCGGGCTCCCCGCCGCTCGGGTCGGAGATCCCGGCGGGAACCACGCTGCTTGACGTCTCGGTCGGCGGTGGGACGGCGATCGTGGATCTGTCCGGCCGGTTCCAGTCGGGCGGTGGCTCGGCCTCCATGTTCGGCCGCCTCGCCCAGGTGGTATACACGCTGACCCAGTTCCCGACGGTGACCGGCGTGACGTTCCGGCTGGACGGCGAACCGGCCACGACGTTCTCCAGCGAGGGGATCGTGCTGTCGGGGCCGTCGGTGCGGGCCGACTTCCGGGACTACCTGCCGGCGATCTTCGTCGACCGGCCGGCGTGGGGCGCGACTCTCCCGAACCCCGCCCGCGTGTCCGGGGTCGCGAACGTCTTCGAGGCCCAGTTCGTCGCCGAGGTGGCCACGGCGGAAGGTGCCGTGCTGGCTCGCCGGAGCATCTCCGCCTCGTGCGGCACCGGCTGCTGGGGGTCGTTCGACGCCACCATCCCGTACGGGGCCGACCATGCCCAACCGGGCTGGATCACGGTCTACGACCTCTCGGCCCGGGACGGCGCGCGAGAGAACGTGCGCTCGTATCCGGTCACGCTGACGCCGGCCGGGTAGGTCGCGCCTCTTCACCGGGGTGCCACAACTCGCCGGGGTGCCACAACTGGCTGGCGGCACGGGGAACGGTCCAGGCGCAAGGACCGGCGCAGGCCCACAGCGACCGCACCGTCACCCGTGCACCCCCCGGACCCGGAGCGAGAAGCCCGCCGGCAGCCCCGCGCGGAGCGCCGCGTTGAGCGCCTCGAAATCCGCGCCGGCCGGGCCGACGATCTCCACGTCCTCGCTCGCCTCGATCGGGGCCGCAGTCGTTTCCACGGCAACAGGCACCCCGAGAACCGGCGGTGCGATGATCGCCACCGCGCCGGCCGGCTCCCTCGCCTCCGCTTCCGCGCCGGCGCGGACCCGGAGGTCGCCCCGGAGCACGCGGGCGTGATAGCCCAGGAGCGCGATCGCGACCACCAGGACCCCCAGCGGGCCGCTGAGATCGGATCGGAAGCTCACGGCCTGGAGCCCGACGACGACGCGGATCGTCTCGTACAGGATCACCGCCAGCGAGGACGCGGCCGCGATGAGCGTCACGCCGCCCACCAGGGCCAGGTAGGCCCGGCGCGCCGTGGAGGCTGCCTCGATCCCGGGAGCCACGGCCATCCGGGTCTGCACGCGGTACCACGCCGCGAGCCAGATCGGGGTGGCGACGATCACGTAGCCGGCGAACTGGCTCAGGTCACGCCGCCAGGCCTCCTCGACCCCGAGAACCGCCGAGGGGCCCCCGAGAGCGACATCGAGCGCTATGCCGAGCGTCCGCGCGGCGGCCACGCCCGCGAATGCGAGCCCGACCAACGAGACGAGCAACTCCACCAGGCGGCTCATCGACGCCGCTCGCGAGTCGCCGCCGAAGGCGAACCCCTCACCCACGACCCGACGCCGGTGCCACCACCAGGCGACCACGAACGGGACCGCTGAGAGCGGGGGCCCGACGACATCCTGGACGAGGCGGGCCGCATCGCCGTGTCCTGCGACGCCGAGGCCCCATGCGAGGACCGAGCCGGCGGCCGCGCCGAGGGCGGCGACGACGACCCCGACGCACGCCACGATCAGCCCCATGGAGTACGCCACGCGGACCCGCGACCTGCGCTCCTCGACCATCCACGGATGGTCGAGCGCGACGAGACCGCCCGCGTAGCGCCAGTGCCCCACCCAGATGAGGCCGCCGACGAGACCCTGGGCGATCGACGCGGTCACCGGGGCGACCCACCAGTCCGTACCGCTGGTGAGCGGCTCTCGCCCCACGGCCACGCTGAGCCCAGTCGCGATCAAGTCCGAGAGGGCAGACAGCGCGGCAATGGCCCCCACGAGCCCGGCCCCGTACAGTTCGAGCCGCGAGATCCACGCCGACGCGCCGGTCATCGGCCCAGCCTGGACATCCCGCGCCCTCGTCCAGGCCAGGTACGACCACGCGAGGAGCGCGACGACGGCGATCGCCAGTGAACCCGCGACGTCCGCGTAGTAGTCCAGGTGGGTCCCCGAGAGGTTGCGCATGCCCTCGCGCAGCACGTCAGCGCTCGAAATGGCGCCGGCCCAGAGGGTCGCGCCAAGCGCGAGCGAGTAGTAGACGGCGCGGAGCACGGACCGTCGCTCTGCCTCCGCCGTGGCGCCCCCGCCCCGGACCATCCGCTCGGTGTACCAGGTGTGCCCCAGCCAGAGCGGAAGGCCGACGAGAGTCAGGGCGATGGCGAGGCTCAGATCCTCGCGCGTGCGGTCGATCGCAGGCGTGAGGAGCGTCTCACCGGTCGGCCCAAAGCCGAGCTGATCGAACAGGATGCGCAGCAGGCTGACCAGGCCCGCGAGCAGGAGCCCGAGGCCAGCCGCGGACACACCGTAGAGATAGAGCCGTCGAGCGGTGAGCATCGAACCTGACCTCCCTCAGGTGTACGAGCGCTGGGTCCCGATCAACCGCTCGTCGATCCGCCACGAGCCGTTCTCGAGAACGAGACGGACGGTGTCGGTGTAGCGGTAGCGAGAGGACTGGAGGCCGGCGGAGTAGCTGCGCTCCAGGGTCAGGTGGAGCGTCGCCCGGTCGCCGCTCCGTTCCGCCCGGTCGATCCAGACGCGGACGTTCTGGTCCACGTCTGAGCGTGCCGCGCTCTCGTCGATGAACGCCGAGAGGGTCATCCCGGAGCGAACCCGCGCGGAGAAGTACGTGTAGGCGGTCTCGTAATCGTTCGCGTCGAACGCCGCCAGGTAGCGCTGGTAGGCTCCCTCCGGAAGATCGGGTGCGTAGGTCGTCGGCCGTGCGCCGAGGAAAAGGACGGACGCGATCGCCGCGAGGACGAGCAGCGCCACGACGCCCGCGATCGCGACGAGCGGGCGACGTGCGCCTCCGGCGGGCCCCGCACTCGGCACCGCTGACGTGGCGCCCATGACCAACCCCCCTGCGCCGTTGCCGGAACGTACTGGGCTCGTCCCCGCAGAGCGTACTGTCCGCCGCCGTACTCGGCGGGGCAAGTGCCGGTAGGCCCGCGCTCCTCGCCGCCGGGCCGCGGTGATCGGAGGTTGCCGCCCGGCCGTCGCGCTACCCTGCCCGTGCGCGACGACGCGACCGAAACCAGGAGGCGCAGTCATGGGTACGGACGAGATTCCGGAGAACGTGGAGATCGAGCGTGTCTGGGCGATCGAGGCGGACTACGCGGCCGACGGGGAGGCACGCCGGCGACCGGTCCGGCAC
>JAJYJR010000612.1 GCA_021789355.1 Chloroflexota bacterium
GGACGGGGTGCCGCTGGCCGGTGACGGTCGACGGGCGCTCCGGTTCGACGGCGGGGGAGAGGTGCTGTACGTCACGCCCGGCGGGCGGGTGCGCGCGGTGGTCTCGCGCCACCACGCCATCGTGGCCTCGCCGGCGACGGGGACCGTTGAGTCGCTCGACGCGTGCACCCTCGTGGTGCGCAGCGAAGGGCCGGCGCTCTCCGCCGGTCTCGCCATCGGAGAGCCCTCGCACGGCCCGCTGGTCCTGGCCGTCGACGGTCCCGAGGCCGAGCTGCACGCCAACCGGATCGATGTCCGGCATGCCGGGGCCATCCTCGTCGCCGGATCGCGGGTCGACGTCGAGGGGCTGACCCGTGCTCGCGCCATGGGCGTGCGCGGCGTGATCGTCGGCGGCGTGATCGGCAGCGACGTGATCGCGCTGCGCGCATCGATCGAGCGCCAGGAAGCCTCGATCCACGCGAGTCCGTCGTTCGCGCTCGTGGTCCTCGACGGGTATGGGAAGCGGCCCATCCCGCGGTCGACCTGGGAGGCACTGGTCGCCTCCGGGGGGCAGGACGTGGGCCTCTCCATCACGCCTCCACTCGTGCTGTTCGAGCCCGGAGCCGGCCTGCCGGCCGTTGACACGGACCGGGTGCGGGTCACGGCCGGGTCCCTGCTCGGCCGGAACGGCCGGTACGTGCGGCTCGTCGGCTCGCGCCGCCGCTCGGGCGGCGTCTTCCAGGAATGTGCCAGGGTGGCGCTCGACCCGATCGCGCTGCCGGGCTCGGAGGAGCTCGTCGACGTGCCGATCGCAGACCTCGAGCGCGATGGCTGAGGTCACCTCCGATGTCCGCGGGCGGATCCGGGTGTCGAGCGAGTCGGCAGCGCAGACCAGGCGCCTTGCCGCGCATCTCGCGGGGGCGGCGGAGCCCGGCGACGTGATCGAGCTGCGCGGTGAGCTGGGCGCCGGCAAGACGCAGTTCGCCAAGGGCTTCGCCCGCGGCCTCGGGGTGTCGGCGGTCGTCAACAGCCCCAGCTTCACGCTGATGGCCGAGTACGCCGGCCGGCTCCCGCTCTTCCACCTCGACCTGTACCGGCTGGGCGGGGCGGCCGACGCGCTGGCGGGCGGCCTGCTCGACGAGCGCCAGGTGGCGGGCGTCACGCTGATCGAATGGGCCGAACGGCTGGACGGGCCGGTGGGTGGAGGTGACCTCGAGGTGCGGTTCGAGGGCGTCGGCGACGAGATCCGGGAGCTCGAGCTGCACGCGCGGACCGAGCGCGGCGCCCGGTACCTCGCGCGGATGCGCGGGTGGGAGCCGGGGGAGCAATCGCGATGACCGACCCCGGCCCTGTGACGACCGCAGAAGGACGGATGCCGCCGGGTGCCCACCCGCTGGTCGCGATCGACACGGCGACCCGCCGGGCGGCCGTCGCGATCGGGGACGGGCTGGGCGCCCCGCTGGCGGTACGCACGTGGAACGCCGGCTACCGGCACGGCGAGGAGTTGCTGGCGGCGCTGGACGAGCTGCTGCGGGAAGCGGGCGTGGGCCTGGGGGACCTCGGCGGCGTGGTGGCCGGCACGGGGCCGGGCGCCTTCACGGGGCTGCGCGTGGGCCTGGCCACCGCCAAAGGGCTGGCATACGGGCTCGGGATCCCCATCGTCGGGGTGGCGTCGACGGAGGGGCTGGCGGCCGCGGCCGAGGATGCGGAGGGTCTGCGCGACGTCGCCGTGCTGCTGCCGGCCGGGCCGCACGACCGCTACCTCGCTCGTTACCGGCGCGCCGGCGAACGGGAAGGCGCGCGAGAGGGCGTGCTCGAGGGCGGGCCCGAGCTCGTCCCGGGCGGCGAGCCCATCGGGCCGCGCGTTTCCGGCGCGGTGCTGGTCGCGATCGACCTCCCACCTGGACCCGGGATCCCCGGTGAGGCCGTATCCGCCGGGACCCGCGCCCAGGAGCGGTTGGGCGCCGCGCTGCTGTCGCTCGGCCGGGCCGCGCTGGACGCCGGCCGGGCCGTGGACGTCGCAGAGCTCGTGCCGGGCTATGTGACGCTGCCGCGCGGCATCACCGAGCAGGTGGGGACCATCGAATGGTCGCGCGACCTCCGGTGAGGGTGCTCGTCGAGCCCATGCGACTCGACGACATCCCCGCCGTCCACGAGATCGAGCGCGCCAGCTTCAGCGCGCCGTGGCCCACGTATGCCTTCCGGCAGGAACTGGAGGCCAACCGCCTGGCGCGCTACGTGGTGGCACGCGACGGGGACCGGATCGTGGGGTATGCCGGCCTCTGGCAGATGGTCGACGAGGCGCACATCACCACCTTCGCCGTGGCACCGGAGTGCCGACTGCAGGGCGTGGGGCAGAGCCTCCTGCTGGAGATGCTGAGGATCGCGGAATCGGTCGGGGCGTCGGTGGCCACGCTCGAAGTGCGCGTGTCGAACATGCCGGCACGGCGCCTGTACGAGAAGTACGGGTTCCGGCCCGTGGGCGTCCGGCCCCGCTACTACACCGACAACAACGAGGACGCGCTGATCATGACCACCCCCGAGCTCCGGTCGCGCGACATGCGGGGCCGGCTCCGGCGCCTCTCCACGGACCTGCGCGCCAGGACCGCCGCGCTGGACGGCGACGAGGCCGGCCCCCTGCGGGAGGAGGCGTGATGGACGGCGCGGCGACGGGGCTGATCCTGGCGGTCGAGACCTCCTGCGACGAGACGGCCGTCGCCGTCGTCGAGCGCGGGCGGCGGATCCGGGCGAGCGTGGTCGCCAGCCAGGTGGCGATGCACGCCTCTACCGGCGGGATCGTGCCCGAGGTGGCGGCGCGTGCCCACCTGCGCTGGATCGTGCCCGTCTTCGAGGAGGCGCGTGCGGCGGCGGGCGTCGACGACTGGTCGACCATCGAGGCGGTCGCGGTGACGAACGGCCCCGGGCTGGCCGGCTCGCTGCTGGTCGGGATCAACTTCGCGAAGACGCTGGCATACGTGCACCGGCGGCCGCTCGTGCCGGTCAACCACCTCGAGGGCCACATCTACGCGGCCTGGCTCCTCGACCCGGACGATCCCGAGCGCCCGGCCCCACCGTTCCCGCTGATCGCGCTGGTGGTGAGCGGCGGCCACACCTTCCTGGTCGAGATGCGCGATCACCTGCGGTACCGCTTCCTGGGCCAGACGGTCGACGATGCCGCGGGCGAGGCGTTCGACAAGGTCGGCCGGCTCCTCGGACTGCCGTACCCGGGCGGGCCGGCCGTCATGCGGGCCGCCGCCGGGGCGCGGCGGCACGACATCGAGTTCCCGCGCGCGTGGATGGGCGAGTCGTACGACTTCAGCTTCAGCGGGTTGAAGACGGCCGCGCGTCGCGCCATCGAGGCCCGCGGTGGCGGTGAGACCCTCGACCCCGCGGCGGTGGCGGAGCTCGCGTACGGGTTCCAGGAGTCCGTGGTCGACGTGCTCGCCACGAAGACCGGGCTCGCCGCGGAGCGGGGCGGCGCACGAGCGATCGTCCTCGGCGGGGGGGTGGCGGCCAACGCGGTGCTGCGGAACCGCGTGGCGGAACGGGCCGCGGCGCTGGGGATCCCGCTGATCGTCCCGCGCCCGGCGCTCTGCACGGACAACGCGGCGATGGTGGGGGCGGCCGGCTTCTTCCGCGCCCGCGCCGGGACTCGGGCGGCGCTGGACCTGGACGCCCGCCCATCGCTGCCGCTGGTGCCATGAGCCCACCCGAGGGCGACCCCCTCGACGCGACGCATCTCGGCGCCGAGGCCGTCCGCCGGCACCTGCGCCGGTACGGTCTCGAGCCTCGCAGGTCGCTGAGCCAGAATCACCTGGTCGACGGGGAGGCGCTCGAGGCGATCGTGGCCGCGGCGGCGCCGGCCCAGGGCCGGACCGTGCTCGAGATCGGGCCGGGGATCGGGATCCTGACCGGGGCGCTGCTGCGCGCCGGGGCCGCGGTGACCGCGGTCGAGGTCGATCGGCGCCTGGCCGCCCACCTGCGCGAGCGGTTCGAGCGCGCGCTCGAGATCGGGGAGGCGGACCCCTCGGCCCCCGGCGCGCTCCGCCTCGTGGAGGCCGACGCGCTCGACGTCCCGATGGCGGACCTCGTGCCTCCACCGTACGACCTGGTCGCGAACCTGCCGTACCACATCACGAGCCCGACCCTTCACCACGTCCTCGGCGAGGAACCGCGACCCGAGCGCTTCGTGCTGATGCTGCAGCGGGAGG
>JAJYJR010000032.1 GCA_021789355.1 Chloroflexota bacterium
ACCCGGCGCCGGCGCCCGCCTCGGCCGCCTCAGCCGGCAGCGCGCTGGTCGAGGGCCCCGCGAGCCCGACGCCGCCGCCGCCCAGCAGGCGCGGCCGCTCGAGCGCGGCGGTCGCGGTGAGGGCGGGCGAGAGCCCGGTCTCGGACCAGATCGGGAAGCCGTCCTCGTCGACGTCGATGCCCGGGCGCGGGACGCGGGTGCCGGCGATGCGCGCGATCCGAGCGTCGATGAGCGCCTGCTGGATCTCCTCGGGCGCCCGCACCAGCGTGGCGAACAGGAAGATCGCCAGGCCCGCGGACAGGAACAGGTCGCCCAGCGAGGCCACGTTCTGGACCGGCCACACGGGGATCGGGATCACGTCGGAGAGCGGGCCGAGGCGGCCGAAGAAGCCCGCGGCGGTGCCCGGGTTGAGCAGCAGGTGGAGCGGCGAGTCGAGGTGGGTGGGCAGCCCCGACGCCTGGAGGGCCGGCAGCCAGACCGGCATGTAGCCCGCGTTCCAGGCGATGACGATCGCGTTGGACGCCGTGCCGACGAGGGCCAGCGCGAGGCCCGGGTAGCCGCGGTTGTGCCACAGCGTGAACAGCAGCAGCAGGTACGCGAGGTCCAGCAGCGGCACGCGGAGCGCGTCGGCCACGCCCACGTGGGCGTTGAGCAGGGCCTCCGTGCCCAGGCGCAGGACGACCGCGACGGCCAGCAGCCGGAGGTAGCTGAGGCGGACGTCGGCCAGTCGCTCCAGGCGACCCCCGAGCAGCAGGCCCAGGACCAGGCCGAGTGCGATACCGCCGATCAGCATTGGGCGATTGTGGGGCCCGGGCGGGGGTGCGCGCTGGCCCGGGCGGTCAGGCCGACTGGGCGCCCGACTGGCTGGCCGAGGCGCCAGGCTGGACCGCGGGCGCGGCCGTCGGGCCCACGGGCGCCGCCCCGACCGCCATCTGCGCCGCGTGCTGCGCGATCAGGGGGATCGGCCGCGGCGGCGTCGCCCGGCCGGGGTCCGGCACCCCCTCGACCCACTTCGTCCTCACGAACGCGTCCACGACGCGCGGGTCGAACTGGATGCCGGCGAACTTGCGCAGCTCGCCCAGGGCCTGCTCCGAGGTCAGCGGGATCATGCGGTACGGCCGCTGGGCGGTCATCGCCTCGAAGGCGTCCGCGACGTGGAGGATGCGCGCCAGCAGGGGGATCTCGTCGCCGATCAGCCGGTCCGGGTAGCCGGAGCCGTTGTACCACTCGTGGTGGTTGCGGATGATCGGCAGCTCCCGCGACAGCCGGGTGACCGGCGCGATGATCTCGGCCCCCAGGACCGGGTGCGAGTTCATCGCCATCCGCTCCTCCTTGTTGAGCCGCTCCTGCTTCAGCAGCACCGCATCCGGCACCCCGATCTTCCCCACGTCATGCAGGAGGCCGCCCCACTCGAGAGCCTCAATGTCGGACTCACCCAATCCCATCTGACGGCCGATGTCGCGCGCGATGGTCATGACACGCTTCGAATGGCGTGAGGTGTACGGGTCCCGCTTGTCCACGGCCTCGGCCAGGACCTCGATCGTCTGGGTGAACATGTCGCGCATCTCAACCAGCTGCGAGTACACGCGACGTGTCGTGTATAGAGGCAGGGCAAAGACCAGCGTGGCCCACCATCCGCCCTGCCCCTCGGTGGAGTAGAGCCGGCCCATCAACCATCCGAGAGGCGCCAAAGCCAAATGGCTTGATGCGAACGTCCTCGTGTCGGCGTAGATCAGGTTGCGGACGGACATGCCCGTCCGAAGGGCCAGCAGGACTGAGACCACCAGGATGTTCACTGTGAACATCACCGTCGCGCCGATCATCACGGCCGCAAACGACAACAGGTGAGTCTCGGACGAGCGGCCGAGAACGTCCATCACAATGCCGCCGAGCACAACAGGCGGGACTATGCCGGCGTGGTTCGCGAGCGACCCATACCAGGGGATCCGCCCTCGAAGCTCACGGCCGTCGAACGTGCCCAGCAGGGCCACCCAGGCTCCTGCTACCGGGCCGCCAAGGAACATCGAGGCGTAAATCGGCGCCGACGAGACGAAGACGATCATCCCCCGAGGCATCTTCACGGGGAAGCTTGACGCCGCCAGCGTGATTAGGACCCAGTACGCGAGGCCCGCGAGGACCTCCGGCTGCGTCGGATCCTTGCTGTCCGTGAAGCGGATCGCGATCGCCCCATCGATGGGAATCACAAGACTCGTGGAGATCAGCAACAGGCTGCTGAGCACCACGAGTCCTGCGATGTAGAGCTTCAGGGCCCGGGGCATGTCACCTCGTCATGCGGCAAGGCGAGCGTACCACCGTGATTTCCGACCTCTATAGGTCGATGGTCAGACCTCAGAAGCCCCGAAGGGAAGCACCGCCCGCGAGGGCCAAAGCGGCCACGCTACCGAGGGCGGCCAGGATCTGGATGACTCGGGATCGCATCGGTCGATCTCCTGCGAACCTCGTTTACCAGCCCTTGACGATCGCTTCCAGCGCCACGCTCGTACCTCCTCGCGGCTCCCGTGTCCCGATGTGCCCGAGAACACGAGAACCGACCTGACTCGAAAGTCGGTCGGTTGCACTACTCGCTCCACCTCCACCCTAAGTGCCCAATTCAGGTGGCGGCATCAGCGCGTCCGAGCGTTTCCTTGACTGCCCAGTACCGAAGTACTAGTGCGGGCCGGACTATAGGGGCGCCGGTCCGCACCGGTCAATACGCAACCCTACCTATGTGCACCGTGCGACCGGCCCGGTCCACTACATGTCCTCCATGTCTGGCGGCTCGATTCCCAACTGCTGTCGCATTGCACTTGCGTAGTGGGCGTATTGCTCGCGTGCCGCCGAGGTTGCGGCAATCGAGCGATACAGACCAATCACCTGGGCTTCGATGGTGTCGGCATCGGGGTCTACGAGCAGGACCTGCTGGCCCACCCAGAGACGCCATCGCACATCTTCAGATCCGCTTATCCCGGCGACAGCGGGCTCGACAGCGCCGAGATAGAGGGCGTGTAGACGATCTCTGAAGGAACTCGCCCACTCCTCGTATGCGAAGTCCGCCGCGAAACGGCCGCGGTAGGCGCTGACCAGTTCGTTGAGCCTCTCCGCCGTCCAGTCGCGTGCCGACAGCAGTCGCAAGCACTGCCAGCTTCGGCTGTCGACCAACTCCTGGTCCAGCCACACCATGTCCGAATCGAAGTGCAGGTACTCGGGAGAGACTCCGGCTCTGTATCCGGGCTGGATCACCCTCCTGAGCACGTAGATCGTCTGATGGACCGAATTCAGGGCCGCATCCGGGTCGAGGTCGGTCCACAGGGCTTCGATCAGTTGGTCCGGTGTGGCAGCGCCGCTAGGCTGACTCAGCAGGAAGAGCAGCAGTGCGAGGGCCTTGCGTCGGATTGCCCGACCGTCGATGGTTCGGCTGCCGATGCGCAGGCTGGCAAGGCCAAGATCCTCCACCCACAGGCGCGGAGCGAGCCGTCGTGAGAGAGCGTCGCCCCAATGTTCGCCAGCCCGCCTCCAGTGTCGCGCGGACTCGCGAAGCAAGGCCACGTCTTCGGAAGTTCCGATCTCCTCGAGTAGGGACGCCGCGCGGACGGCCGATGCCTGATCGCCCTCAGCGAGCGCCACGCGCAGGAGCCCTCGCCAGCGATCAGGATTGGACCGCGTCGCTTCAGCGACCACCGCCAACGCCTCAGAGGTCAGGCCGCCGATGAGCTGCAAGACCTCCCGCCCGAATACCCCAAGCAAGGGATAGTCCCGCGGACGCGTTCCGGCGACAACTCGGGATGCAGACTGCGGTCCTTGGCTCAGGGCGGCGTACACGTTCACCAGACGTCGCTCGACAGGAGAGGCCTGCGCGGTTGCGACAGCCTGTGCCTGCCTCATCGACGCTTGAGCCGCCTCGGTCTTCCCGAGTCGATCGTACGCAAGCGTGCGCGCCAGATGCCAGCGAAAGGCGGACCCTGGCTCGAGCGAGTCGGTCGGTTCCCGATCCAGGGTTCTCAGCAGCAGTTCCGCCTCCGCATGGTCGGTAGCCTCCCAGAGCTCCACCACGTGCCAGTGAAGTCTCCAGTTGAGCGGTAGCCGCTCGAGTTGGACCTGTCGCAGCAGGTCGAGCGCGCGCTTGGGTGGGCCGAACCAAGCCGATAGCCACGCCGCCTCCAGCACGGCTTCTGCGTGCCCCTCGGGGTGCTCAACGCTCAGCGCGGCTGATGCCAATGACTCCGCCTCCCGCCAATTCCCCAGCAGAGCCTCGGCATGTGCCCGAGCCAGTGTCACCGACACCTGCTCATATCCGCGGGACGATCGCCCAAAGAGCTCCTCCGCCCTCGCGCACAGGCGCAGGGCGTCTGCGACCCGGTCGAGCCAGAGGTAGACGAGAGCCAAGTTCAGCGCAGAGATGGCTTCATAGTGCTCGTGGCGATTCCGCTGATGTGACACGAGCAGCTGCTCTAGCCGAAGACCCAGCGCCGGCAAGTTCCCTGTTCCCCCGACGGAGACGAGATCAACCTGGGTCTCGGCGAGCCTTCGGTTCGCTGTACCTGACGCCTCGAGTGCTGCCCGTCGCGAGAACTCAGAGGCCGTCTCGTATTCATGAACACCGATCGCAATGGACGCAGCATTCCGAAGGGCTGAGTCGAGCTGGCCCCCGCGGGAAGCTTCGGCGATCTGGACTGCATCCTGGGCCGCGGCCAATGCCTTCTCGCTCGCACCCATCTGCAGTAGCGAACGAGATCGCAGCACCTCGGCAACGGCCCCGCCGTCTGCCGCATCAGCGAGGAGGTCAAGCGCGGAGCGGTAGTCGCCGGATCCGAGCACGTCTTCCAGTGAATCCGCTACCAGCCTAACGACTTCCTCGTTCTGGCCTGCGAGCACGTAGTGCTCAGCAGCCACTCTCCAGTTCTCGCCGTCGAAATGCCGAGCGACCGCAAGGTGGAGGTCGCGAACGTACCGGCGTCCTCGTGTTTGCTCAAGCTGCGCGTTCAGGAACTCGCGGATGAGCGGCGGGAATCGCCACCGATCCGCACCCTCGACACGGTGAAGCATGCCGAGCCGCTCAGCAGTCCGAAGCTGCTTTCCGATCCCCTCGGGGCGTCCGGCTACGACACTCGCGGCCTCGACAGTGAGGTCTTCGAGGATCGAGAGGTGCGTGAGCAGGTCGGCAAGATCGGGAGGGGCCTCGTCGAGGACTTCCTCGGCGAGGAAGTCGTAGAGGTCGCCCTGGGTCGCGCTCAGCTGGGCGACCAGGGCGCGCGGATCGGGGTCGGGGCGCTCCTCGAGGCGCGTGCGGACGAGGCTCAGAAGCGCGGCCCAGCCCTCGGTGCGGGCGACCAGCTCCACGGCCACGTCGTGCTCGAGCGGGATGCGGTACGCCTCGGCGAACAGCGCCTCGGTCTCCGGGACGTCGAACCGGAGCTGGTCGTCCTCGAGCCGCTGGACGGCGTTCCGGCCGCGGAACCGAACGGGCGGCAGCGCGGGCTCGTTCCGCGCCGCCATGACCAGCGAGAAGCCCGGGCCGGTCGCCCCGAGCAGCTCGGCGACCACCGGGTCGGTCTCCTCGCTGCGCTCGATCGCGTGGTAGTCGTCCAGGATCAGGGAGTAGCCGTGCGGCAGGCTCGCGCCGAAGGCGGCCATCTCGTGCGCCAGCGAGGCGGTCAGCTCGGCCTGGGTGGGCCCGCCCGGCCCCAGGTGGCAGAGCAGCCCGTACGTCTCCGGCGCGAAGTCCGCGTCCACCTCCCGGCCGCCGGCCACGAGGTGGCGGATGAAGGTCAGCCAGTCCCGGTCGTCGTGCTCGAGCCGGTACCAGGAGGTCCTGCGGCGGGTCTGCGCCGACCAGTCCGCGAGCAGCGTGCTCTTGCCGAAGCCGGCGTCGCCGATGACGATCGCGAGCCGTCCGCGGGCCGCACGCTCCAGCCAGCCGTTGAGGCGGGGCCGCGACAGCGTGTCCGACCGCAGCGGGGGGCTCTGGATCTTGGCGGCGCGGACTGGGAGGGGGTTCACGGGGCGGAACCCGAGGGGGCCGAACCGCAGCGACGGCAAGGCGAGGCCCGGACCAACCGCCACCAGTTCATGCCCTGCGTGCCCATGCGCCAGCGACGGGGCGGACCAGGGGTGGGTGGACGCGGCCGCAGCTCCGTCGGTGGACGTTGACGATACGGATTGCGGGACCGCAGCGTCAACCGGCGGCAGGGCCGCAGCGTCAACCGGCGGCGGGGCCGTCCGGGTCTCTCCGGGCTGGGGCCGGCTCTGTTTCCGCGTCGAGTCGCCGATCGTGGTGGGCATGGCCGGCATGGTGCCGACCGCGGCTCAACGGGGGCTTATCTGGCGAGCGGCTCGCCGGGCGCCTCGCCGGCGCCCCGGGTCCCTTCGGGTGCCGCCCTCAGCCCTCGTACTCGAAGCCCAGCTTGAGCTCGACCTGGTACTCGACGATCTCGCCGTCCTCCACGCGCGCGGTGGACTTCACGACCTCGATCGTCCGGATGTTGCGCACCGTCTTGGACGCGGTGGCCACGGCCTGGCGCGCCGCGTCGCTCCAGGAACGCGCGCTGGTCCCGACCATCTCGCGGATGATGATGACGCCCACGAAGCTCCTCCTCTCAGGACCGCCAGCATAGGCGGCCGAGGGGGAGTGCGCTCCGGGGGTCAGGCCTCCGCGTGCGCCGCCGCCTCCGCGCGCACGCGGTCGAAGCAGGAGCTGCAGTAGACAGGGCGGTCGTTGCGCGGCAGGAACGGCACCATCGCCTGGCCGCCGCACCCGTTGCACACGGCGGCGTGGTACTCACGCCCGCCCGCCGGCGCCGAGCTGCGAGCACGCTTGGCGGCGGCGCGGCAGCTCGGACAGCGCTGCGGGTCGTTGGTGAGGCCCCTGCTCGCGAAGAAGGCCTGCTCGCCCGACGAGAACACGAAGGTCTCACGACAGTCGCGACACGTCAGCGACCGATCCTGGAACACCGTCGCTCCCTCCTGGTCAGCCGTGAGTCCGGGCCGGCGGCGAGGTGAGCGCTTGGGGCTTCTTCGGCGATCGGCGCGACGGCGCGCGGGCTGGCATCTCCCGTTTGAGGCGGAAGATACGCGGGGCTGTCAAGCGCCGCGGGGGCGGCCGTCGCTGCCCGGTGGATCCGCCAGTGCCGACTGCCCAGCGAGGCCGTCGGCCCCGACTGCTCCGGGCGCTGCGGCGCGGGCGCCGCTCAGCCCACCGACTCGTAGCGGTCGCCCGCGTAGTTGACGAACCGCGTCTGCGCCTTCTTGAACCACAGGTCGATCTCGCCCGTGGGGCCGTTGCGGTGCTTGGCGAGCTTGAGCCGGATGACCTCGCCCTCGGCCTGCTGGTCGTCCGAGCCCCGGTCGCGCTCCCGGTACAGGAACATGACCAGGTCCGCGTCCTGCTCGATGGACCCCGACTCGCGCAGGTCGGACAGCCGGGGCTCCTTGGACTCGCGCATCTCGGGCTGGCGCGACAGCTGGCTGAGCGCCATCACGGGCACCTTCAGCTCGCGCGCGAGCGCCTTGAGCCCGCGGGAGATCTCCGAGACCTCCTGCACGCGGTTCGCGTCCCTGCTGCTGGTCGACGACTGCATGAGCTGCAGGTAGTCCACGATGACGAGATCGAGCCCGGCCTCGGCCTGGAGGCGGCGAGCCTTGGTCCGCAGCTCCATCGTGGTGATGTTGGGCGTGTCGTCGATGTAGATGGGCGCCTCCGACAGGGCGTTCATGGCCGGCGCGATGCGGGCGAAGTCCAGCTCCTCGAGGAAGCCCGTGCGCAGCCGCTGCGAGTCGATCCCCGACACGGAGGAGAGCAGGCGCAGCACCAGCTGCTCCTTGCTCATCTCGAGGCTGAAGACGCCCACGCTCATCTTGTCGTGCACGGCGGCGTGCTCGGCGACGTTCAGCGCGAAGCTGGTCTTGCCCACCGACGGGCGGGCGGCGAGGATCACCAGGTCGCTCTTCTGGAGGCCCGTGGTGAGCCCGTCGAGGCTGGCGAAGCCGGTGCGGACGCCGCTGATCTCGCCCCGGTGGGCGTGCAGGTAGTCCAGCCGGTCGTACGCGTCGTGCAGGAGGCTGCGCAGCACCGAGAAGCCCGCCGACACCCGCCGCTCGCTGACCGCGAACAGCTCCGCCTCCGCCCGGTCGATCGCCTCGCCGATCTCGGCCGGGTCCTCGTAGCCGATCCCGGCGATCTTGCCGGCCGCGCCGATCAGGTTCCGGAGCACCGCCTTGCGCTCCACGATCCGCGCGTACTGGGCGGCGTGGACCGCGGTGGGCGTCTGGCTGGACAGCGAGGCGAGGTACGCACGGCCGCCCACGGACTCCAGGTCCCCGCTGCGCTCGAGCGCCTCGGACACGGTCACGATGTCGATGGGCTCCCGGCGCTCCGAGAGGTCCAGCATGGCGGCGTAGACCCGCGCGTGCGCCTGCCGGTAGAAGTCCTCCGGCTTGAGGAAGTCCGCGATCTCGATGATGGCGTCGCGGTCGATCAGGACCGCGCCGAGCACGGACTGCTCAGCCTCGATGGACTGCGGGGGGAGTCGGTCGATCATGCGGTCCCAAGGTCGGCGGTGGGGATGACATGTTGAGTGTCACGGAGAGGGGCGGATGCCGCCTAGGGCGTTATCCCCGACGGCGCCCGGAAATTGGCCGAGCCTGTGGAAGGCCTGTGGACGGGCGGCGGCCGGCCGGCGGGCAGTGCCGGCCAGCGGGCAGTGCCGGTCCGGAGGGTCAGTCCAGCCGGCGGATGACGCCGATCAGCTTTCCCTGGATGCGCACCGACGGGTAGAACTGCGGCGCGTAGTTCTGGTTGGCGGGCTGCAGCCGGACGCGGTCCTTCTCGCGGAAGAACCGCTTGAGGGTGACTGCGTTCTCCTCCACCTGGGCCACGACGATGTCGCCGTCCCGGGCGGTCTCCTGCGGGCGGATCACAACGTAGTCCCCGTCCGCGATGTGCGCCTCGATCATCGAGTCGCCGCGCACGCGCAGCACGTAGGCGTCCCCGCCGGCCGCCAGGACGTCCGGCACGGCGAGCGTCTCCGACGCGTCCTGGTACGCCTCGATGGGGCCGCCGGCGGCGATCTCGCCGATCACCGGCAGGGCGAAGGTCTCGCTGGGCATGGACTGCGGGGTCAGCTCGCTCGAGAGGCCGAGCATGAGCGCCGCGGTGGGCGTGAGGCGGATGGCGCGCGACTGCGAGGCGCCCCGCTCGAGATAGCCATCCTTCTCGAGGATCTGGAGGTGGTGGTGCACCGCCGAGGTGGACGCGAGGCCGACCGCCTTGGCGATCTCGCGGACGGACGGCGGGTAGCCGCGGGCACGGATGGTGCCCGCGATCACGTCCAGGATCTTGCGCTTGCGTTCGGCGTCGTGACGGGTCACGGGGCTCTCCTTCGAGTTGCGGCCACTATACCGAACGGACGTTCGATGTCAACTCCCGCGGCGGGGATCGGGCGGCGCAGGGGCCTGAGCGGGTCGGGCGACCCCCCGGGGGGGAACGGACGAGCTGGACCGCCAGTCCAGACTCTCGGGGGCGGGGCGCGTCGTGCTGGACCCCTGGCCCAGCGAGGGGGCCCTGTGCGGGCTTCATGCCAACCAGTCCGCTCGGTTCTGGCCCGCGAGTCCAGGCTCGGCCGCGAGGGCCCCGGAAGTCTGGACTGGCGGTCCAGCCCGGGCGCGAGCAGGGGCGGTCCAGCCCGCGCCATGCGGGGCGGGCCCAAGCGCGGCGCGTCGGCCCCAGGACGGTGCGTCGCCTCGCCTTCCCGTCGCCTCGCCCGCCAGGCTCGCCCCGCCTCCCGGCTCGCACGCGCTCGCGCCCACTCGCGCGCGTGGAGCCGCGAGGCCGGGTGCTAACATTCCTCGTCCCTGGTTCCGCGCTGCGGCGCCGAGGGGTGCGCATGAGGAGCAGGGTGGCTCGAGCATCGCGGGCGGACCGCGAGACCCGGCGGGACCGTCGGCCAGGCGACAGGGGGCGCGTCGGCGTCCGGCGCCTGCTCGGCTGGGCGGCGCTGCTGCCGATCGCCAGTCGGGCCCCGCAGTACGGCCGGCTGTTCGTGGACCTGCTGCTCGACGATCGCACGCCGATGCCCCGCAAGGCGGCACTGGCGGCGGCGGCCGGCTACCTCATCGCGGGACGGGACCTGATCCCCGACGACCTGCCGGTGATCGGCGGGCTCGACGACCTGATCGTCGTGGTCCTGGCCATCGACCTGTTCCTCGACGGGGTCCCGGACGAGGTCCTGGACGAGAAGCTCGAGGCGCTCGGCGTGGACCGCCGGGCCTTCAACGAGGACGTCCGGCGCATCCGGCGCTTCACGCCGGCGCCGTTGCGGCGTATCGTTCGCCGCCTGCCGGACGCCGTGTCGTTTGCAGGGGACGCCCTGCGCCACAGCCAGCTCGGGCCGCGGCTCCGGGGCTGGATCAACAACTAGGAGGGTTCGATCGCGTGAAGGTGATCCTGACGAAGGACGTCGCGAAGCTCGGCAAGACGGGCGAGATGAAGAACGTCGCGGACGGGTACGCCCAGAACTTCCTCATCCCGCAGAAGCTCGCCGTGTCTGCGTCCGGTGGCGCCTTCCGCGCGTACCAGCACGACATCGCGTCGCGCGAGGAGAAGCGGAAGCGCGAGCGCGAGGAGGCCGAGATCGCGGCCACCCGCATCGGCTCGACCACGCTCACGATGGGCGTGAAGGTGGGCGAGGGCGGCAAGCTCTACGGCTCCATCAACAGCCAGGACATCGCGGAGGCGCTCGGCCGCCGCGGCATCGTCGTGGACAAGCACAAGATCGAGCTCGACAGCCCGATCAAGTCGCTGGGCACCTACAAGGTGGCGGTCAAGGTGCTCTCGGGCATGACGCCCGAGGTCACGATCGTCGTCGAGCCCAAGGGCTGACCGCGCTGCCCAATCCTCGGCGCTGAGCCCCCGAAGGCCACGGCGTGATCGCGACGCTCGCGGTCCTGGCCGCGGCTGTGCTCGGGGGCTCCATCGCCAGCTACTGGTACGACCCCGGCGCACCACCCGCGTCGCGCCCGTTCACTGGCGCGGCCACGGGGCTCGTGGCCCTCGCCGGGGTCGGCCTCGCCTTCGGCTTCGTGCTCGGGACGACGGCCATGGCCGCGTGGCTGGCGGCAGCCGTCGTCGCCTCGCCGGTGCTCCTCCTCGCGCGGAGCGAGATCCGCGCCGCTGTCCGCCGGGATGGCGCGTGGCTGGCGGGCCTCGCCCCCCGCAGTGCAGCCGCATCGGGGCGCGCGCTGATGGCATTGGTCGGCCTGGCGGCGGCGGCCGCCCTGCTGTGGTTGATCGTGACCCGGGTCATGATCGAAGGTCCCGACGGCATCTCGACCGGGTACATCAACAACCTCGGCGATCTGCCGTTCCACCTCCAGGCAGCGGCCAGCTTCGGCTGGGCAGCCAACCTGCCGCCTCGCGACCCGACATACGCCGGCGCGGCGTTCACCTACCCGTTCCTCGCCGACTACCTGTCCGGGATGCTGCTGGCCCTGGGCGCGACGCTGCGCGAGGCCATCCTCCTGCCGAGCCTCGTCCTCGGCGCGGCGCTGGTCGGCGTCCTCTGCCGCTTCGCCGCCACCCTCGTCCGCGATCGGCTCGCCGTGATGCTTACGCCACTGCTCGTCCTGCTCGGCGGCGGGCTCGGTTGGGTCGTGCTGCTGCAGGATGCCCGGACGGCACCCGGCGGCCTCCTCGGCACGCTGCTCGCCCCGCCCCACGACTACACCATTGTCGGGAACACCGTCTGGCGGTGGGGCAACGCCATCACGACCCTCCTCGTGCCCCAGCGGAGCCTCCTGCTCGGCCTCCCCCTGACCGTCGTGGCGCTCACGCTTCTGTGGCTCGCCCTCGCGCCCACGCCGACACCGGCCGCCCGACGGCTCCGCACGATCCGCCTCCTCGCCGCGGGCCTGGCGACGGGAGCGCTCGTCCTGGGCCACACTCATTCGTTCATCGTCCTGCTCGGGACGGCTGGCATGCTCGGGCTCCTGTTCGCAGAGTGGCGCGACGGCCGGTGGCGTGGCTGGGTCGTCTACCTCGCGGCCGCTGCCGTGCTGGCCCTGCCGTCGGCGCTCCTGCTCGTCTCGGACTCGTCGGCGAGCGCGGGGACGCTCTTCGGGATCGCGATCGGCTGGGACCGGGGCGACACCGACCCGTTCACGTTCTGGCTGCTGAACACCGGCCTGTTCGTGCCCCTCCTGATCCTCGCGATCCTTGCCGGGCGCGTTCCCTGGGGCTCTGGGCAGCCCCTCGTCAGCGGGCGCCTGCTGCGCTTCTGGCTGCCGTCCCTCGCCTGGTTCCTCGTCCCCAACGTCGTCAAGCTCGCGCCTTGGATCTGGGACAACATCAAGGTCCTGTTCTACTGGTGGGTGATCTCCGCCCCGCTGGTCGCCGCTTCGCTGGCCGCGCTGTGGAGAGGGCGCTGGACGGGTTCCGTGGCGGCGGTTGGTCGGCTGGCCGCGGGCGGAGCGCTGGTTGTGCTCCTGCTTGCCGGCAGCCTGGACGTCGGCAGGGTGGTGAGCGGCCAGACGGCCTACGGGCAGTTCGACGCGGACGCCGTGGCATTCGCGGACAAGGTCCGCCAGAGTGTGCCGGGCGACGCCGTGGTGCTTGCCGCGCCCACCTGGAATGCCCCAGTGTTCCTGACCGGTCGAGCGACCCTGCTCGGTTACCCCGGCTGGATCTGGGCCCACGGGATCGCCTATGCGGACCGGGAGCAGGACATCAAGGCGATCTACAACGGTGATCCTGACGCGCTGGCCCTGCTCAAGGCTAGGGGTATCGCATACGTCGAGGTCACGCCGCTCGAGCGGAGCGCGCTGTCGGTCAACGACGCGTTCTTCGCCCGCTTCCCGCTCGTTGCCGCGGTGGGCGGCTACCAGCTCTATCGGGTGTCGCAGTGAGCCCGCGAGACCGCCGGCGCAACACCCGCCGACCGAAGCCATCGGCTCCGGCGGCAGGCGAGGCCGCGTCCGGATCCTCGCCGTCAGCATCCCCGACCGCGCCCGTGCCCCCTGACGCCCCGCCGCCGGGCCACGAGGCCTCCGAGATCCGGATCGCCGACCCTGCCGCCCGGTCGTGGCGCGCCTGGGGTCCGTGGGCCGCGGCCGTGATCGCGCTCGTGGCCGTGGCGGCCGCACTGCGGCTGTGGGACCTGCCGCTGGCGCCGTTCCACAACGACGAGGGCGTCAACGGCTGGTTCACGTACCAGCTCCTCCAGACCGGCACCTGGCACTACGACCCGGCCAACTACCACGGGCCGACGCTGTTCTACGCCGAGGCCCTCTCGGGGCTGCTCGTCGGCCTCAGTGACGTCTCGATGCGCCTCGTCCCGGCCGTCTTCGGACTGGCGACGCTGGGCCTGGCCCTGCTCGCCTCGCGCTGGATCGGCCGAGCCGGGGCGCTGGCGGCCGCGGCCCTGCTCGCCGTCTCGCCGGGGATGGTGTTCTTCTCGCGGTACGCCATCCACGAGATGCTGCTGGTCTGCTTCACCCTCGCCTTCGTTCTCGAGGCAGCTCGCTGGTGGGAGACGGGTCGGGCACGCCATCTGCTGGGCGCCGCGGCCGCGCTGGCCCTCATGTTCACGACCAAGGAGACGGCGATCATCACGGCGATCGTCCTCCTGCTGGCCGTGGCCTGCGTCGTGGCCTACGAGCGGTACGCCCCGCTGATCCTGGGGCGGCGGCGGCTGCGACTCGCCCCGCGCCCCGGCGCCGTCGGCAGCCCGAGGCCCGCGGGCGGGCGGTCGCGGGCGGGTCGGTCGAGCGTCGTTGCCGGCCCGATGCAGCGCTTCGGAGGCCGGGATCGGCTGCTGATCAGCCTGGCTGGCGCCGCCGTCGTCTTCCTCGCCCTCTGGGTCACCCTGTTCTCGTCGCTGTTCACCAACCCCGGTGGCGTGGCCGACTCGCTCCGGAGCCTCACCATCTGGACCCAGACCTCCGGGGCGACCCAAGTCTCCGGGCCACTGACCTACGTCGGCTGGATGGCGCAGGAAGAGCTGCCGATCCTGTTGATCGGGTTGGCCGCCTCGGCCTGGGTCGCCTGGGAGGGGCGGAGCCGGTTCGCGGTCTTCGCGGCGGCCTGGGCGACGGGGCTGCTCCTCGCGTACTCACTGATCGGCTACAAGACGCCCTGGCTCATCCTCAACTGGCTGGTCCCGTACGCGCTGGTGGCGGGATACGCCATCGGCCGGGCCTGGACGGCGCGGCGACGCGCGCTGCGGCTCGGGGTCGCGATCGTCCTCGCCGCCGCGCTCTCCCTGTCGGCGGTCAAGGCGGTCCAGCTCGCGTTCCAGGACTACGACGTCCAGGGGAACGCCTACGTCTACGTCCAGACGCAGCGAGACATCCTGGACCTCGTCGGGTGGCTGCACTCCGAGGACGAGCGCCGCGGGACGGGCGGCCAGCTCGGCGTCGTGGTCATGTCGCCCGACTACTGGCCGCTGCCGTGGTACCTGCGCGGCGATCGGAAGGCGGGCTTCTACGGCCAGGTCGTCGATGTCGCCGCGCCCGTCCAGATCGTGAGGGAGGACCAGCTCGCCTCGCTCCCGTCGGGGTTCTCGACCCGCTATCGCGAGCAGGCCAGGTACACCCTGCGGGGCGGCGTCGTGCTGGTCGCGTTCGTGGCGGTCGAGTCGTAGCCGATCAACGCCGTATCCCCGGACAGGCTCCGGCGCGGGACCGGCTCGCCGATGGCCTTGCCTCGGTGGCGGTCAGCCGCGCAGGCGCCAGATCGTGACGCCGTCCACGTCGTAGACGGTCTCGAACAGCGTGCTCGTCGAGAGGTTCGTCGGCGTGCTGCTGCCGCAGTCCACCAGGCCGCCGCTCGAGAGCACGTAGGTCGCCCCGTACTCGTGCATCGCCGCGGCCGCGGCGCTCGGGCTGCCGCACCGCACCGCCTTCACGGCTGCCTCTCGCGGCGCCGGATCGTAGCCCAGGTTGGCCACGTAGGGCCCGAAGGAGGTGATGCGCAGCCGACCCGCGAGGTCGACCGGGCTGTTGATGTACGCATCCGTCACGAACACTGCCCGCTGCGGTGTGTTCTGGGCGATCCACGCGGCCGCCTGTCGTTGCGCCGTGGTCAGCACGAACTGAGGGCCCGCGATGAACCACACAGCGATCAGCGCGGGCGACAGCGCCGACACCGCGAGCACCGGCCAGAGCACGATCCGCCGCCACGTCCGGAGCCATGAGGCGGCGGCGATCGCGACGGCGACCCACATCATCTGGAAGTACTTGTTCATGTCGAACTCGACGGAGCTGGCCACCACCAGGTTCGGGACCAAGAACAGGGCGGCGATCCAGGCGCTCAGGAACAGGCGCTCGCGGACCCGCCGCGCGAGCGCGACCAGAGCCAGCACGAATGGGATGCCCAGGTTGGTCAGGTAGAAGAAGACGGGTGCTGCCGGGCCATCCGTGAACCGGGCTTCGCTCCATCCCAGCACCAGCCGGAACGCCCCGCTTCCCCGCTGGAGGAGGATCGGGCCGACGATGAACGGCAGCGCGACGACGACCGGCGCCAGGAACAGCACGGCGTCCCGGAGCCACGTGGGCTGCGTCCAGGCGCGCCGTGCAAGGAACAGCAGGGCGACCAGGAGGTACGTCGCGGGGAAGGCGTAGAAGTGGAACGGGGCCAGCAGCGCGGCAACGAGCCCGGCGAGCAGCATCCCCGACGCGAACCTGCCCAGCGACACGTACGCGAGCAGTGCGGCCGTCACGAGTCCGGGCAGGCCGAACGTGGTGGCGCGGTGGGTGAGGAGCCCGGTTCCGAACACCGAGGCGATGCGGAAGAAGGGCCAGTTCCCTGCCCATGTGTTGTCGTACGGCTGGGTGGCCAGCAGCGTCTGCAGGTTGCCACCGTTCGCGAGGTCCATCGGCAGCCGGATCCAGCCCATTCCGCCCGTGAACAGCACGATGACCGTCGCGATCCACGCGGCGCGCGAGTCGCGGATGATCTGCCACGCGAGCTTCCAGGTCACGAGCGCGAGCGCGCCGGCCATTACCGCACTGGAGACGACGTAGACGGTGATCAGGTCAACGCCGGTGACGAGGGATGCCACCGCGCCCGCCATGTCGGCGAACCAGTGGTAGGCGAGCGGGACCCCCGAGAAGTAGGGAACCTGGGGGGGGAAGTTGCCGGCCATCAGGCTGCTCCCGATGGACACGTGCACCAGGAAGTCGCTCCAGTTCCAGCCGCCGGACGACCAGCCGCCTGGGACTTGGCGCCATGCGCTCAGGCCGAGCACGACCAGGACCGAGACCGTGGCGCCCGCGCCCACCACGTACGCCCCCGGCGTCGACGTGATCGCGGCGCGGATCGACGGCCAGCTGGCTCTGGGCGGCGGCGCCAGATGCGGGAGATCCAGGTTCGCCAGCGCGATGCTCACGAGGACCAGCACGGCCACGGCCAGCATCGCCACGTCGCGGGTGAACCCGCCCAGCAACAGGGCGAGGCCGTTGGCGAGGTGTGCGGCCGCGTACACGCTGACGACGATGGCGACGCCAAGCCGGCCGGGAGCGGACAGGGGAGGCGCGCACCGTGCCGCGAGGTACCAGCCTGGGACGATCGCGAGGAACGGGAGGGCCAGCAGGATCGCGAGTGGCGGAGCCGCCCAGGAGGCTCCGACCGCGACCGCGCCAGCGACGGCCAGTGGCCCCAGGCGCGCAGCGCCGTCCCGGCCCGCACCCCGCGGACCGTTGCTGCGCACCAGCCGCTCGCGAAGGCGGCCGATGAGCCGGGCGCCCTCCGTCATGCCGAGGTAACGGCGAACGGGCGCCAGCAGCGGCTCGCCCGCCGACTGCGCGCCGCGCGGAACGGTATGCGGGGCGGCTCGTCGGACTGGTCCTTCGCCCGGCGGTGTGCGTCGGGGCTCCGAGGCGCGGGTCACGGTCCCTCCTGAGTTCTGGCGCGACAGCGTACGGGTTGGCCCGAGCCTGGCGACATCGACCAATGGTCCCGCCGCGACTCCGATGCCGCTGCGTCGTTGGACACGCCTGCGGCAGGCTCGGGCTCGACCGGCCCGCGGCGGGCGTCGGCGTGCGCGTGACGCGCAGGTGTCACAGCAGGGCGGAGAATCGCGGGCGTGACCGCCCGCACGATCCTGCACGTTGACCTGGACGCGTTCTTCGCGGCCGTGGAGCAGCGCGACCGCCCGGAGCTGCGCGGCAAGCCGGTCATCGTCGGCGGCGGGGGACCGTACGACCGGGGCGTCGTCAGCACCGCGAGCTACGAGGCGCGCAAGTTCGGCGTGCACTCCGCGATGCCGCTGCGGACCGCGGGGCGCCTGTGCCCGCAGGGGGTCTTCCTGCCCGTGGACGGGCGCAAGTACCAGGCGGAGAGCCGCCGGGTGATGGCGATCCTGCGGCGGTTCACCCCGCAGGTGCAGCCGGTGTCGATCGACGAGGCGTTCCTGGACGTGACCGCGTCGCGCGCGCTGTTCGGCGACGGCGAGGCCATCGCCCGGGCGATCAAGGCGGCCGTGCACGACGAGGTGGGGCTCACGATCTCGGTGGGCGTGGCCGCGACCAAGCTCGTCGCGAAGGTGGCCTCGGACCTGCGCAAGCCCGACGGCCTGGTGGTGGTGCCCCCGGGCGAGGAGGCCGCGTTCCTGGCGCCGCTGCCGATCTCGCGCCTGTGGGGCGTAGGCGAGAAGACGGCGGCGGCGCTGGCGGAGTTCGGCGTCCAGACGATCGGCGACCTGGCCGCCCTGCCCCCCGACGCGCTCGAGCGGCGGCTCGGCAAGCACGGCGCGACGCTCGTCGCGCGGGCCCACGGCATCGACCCCGACCCGGTGGCGGGGGGCGAGCCGGCCAAGTCGATCGGGCACGAGCACACCTTCGACCGCGACACGTCGGATCGCGAGGTGATCGAGCGGACGCTGCTGGGCATGGCCGACGGCGTGGCCGGCCGGCTGCGCGCGTCGGGGATCCGCGCGGTGACCATCACGCTCAAGCTGCGCGACGCCTCGTTCCGGACGATCACCCGCCAGACCAGCCTCGACACGCCCGCCGACCTGACCGAGCCGATCTTCGAGGCCGCGGTGACCCTCCTGCGGCGGGAGCTGCACGGGCAGCGGATCCGGCTGGTCGGCGTCACCGCCTCGAACTTCCGCGACCGCGAGCAGCTGGCGATGTTCGAGGCGGCCGAGGACCCCCGCCGGCACGCGGCCGCGGAGGCGCTCGACCGGATCCGGTCGAAGTACGGCAGCCGGTCGGTGACCCGCGCGCGCCTGGTCCGCTCCCACGTGCCCGAGCCGTTCGAGCGCGACCCGATGAAGCCGGTGCGCGTCGAGGACGGCGATCCAGACTCGCGGCGGCGCGCCGCGGGCCGTGACACCGAACCTGTCACCGACCTCGACGAGGATGCGCTCGACGACGCTTGACATCGAACACCTGTTCGGTCTAGTGTTTGGTCAAACGAACATCCGTTCGCATCCGGAAGTGCCCCCGGGTGACGACGATCCCGCCGCAGGTCCAAGGAGACAGCACGATGGCGATGGTTCGCGTCGCACCGGTCCAGGTCCAGGTGCGCACCGATCGGTTCAACGGCCTGCCCCGGGAGATCACCTGGGGCGAGGAGCGCATCCCGGTCACCCGGCTCGTGGCCGTCCGGGACGAGCAGCGGGCCTACCCGGTGATCACCGGGCCGCGCACCCTGTTCGAGGTGGACACGCCCACCCTCCGCCTAGCCCTCACCTTCGCCCACCGCTCGCGCCGCTGGACGATCGAGGCGCTGGACGGGCTGGGACGGGCGGCATAGGCCGCGAGCGCACCACACGCGGGGGCCGAGACTCCTCCTCGAGGGCCCCCCAGCCGACTGCGGGGCGGGCGCCAGCAGCGCTCGCCCCGCGGGCCAACCGACCGACGCCCACGGCTGCCGTCGAGACCGCCCCCGGCCGAATGGCCCGATGCGCTCGGTGGTCGGCTCCCTACAATCGGCACGTGGATACGAACGCGCGCTTCCGGGACCAGACGGTCGACCAGTTCATCTCAGCCCTGGCCTCGGGCGAGCCCACGCCGGGCGGCGGGGCGGCGGCGGCCATCGCCGGCAGCCTCGGCGGGGCGCTCGTCGCGATGGTCGCCTCGCTGTCTGCGGGCCGGCCCAAGTACGCGGACCACCAGGCCCTCCTCGAGGAGGCGAAGGCGGCCGGCCTGCGGCTCGCCGACCGCCTGCTCGACCTCGCGGACGAGGATGCGGCGGCGTTCGACGGCTTCGGCGTGGCGATGAAGCTGCCCCGCGAGACCGACGAGGAGCGGGCCGCCCGGACGAGGGCCCTGCAGGCGGCCGCCCGGGCGGCCACCGAGGCGCCGTTCCGGACCGTCGAGGCCTGCCTCGAGGTGGCCGCGATGGCCGAGGCGATGGCGGGGCGGAGCAACAAGAACGCCTCGTCGGACCTCGAGGTGGCGGGGCTCATGGCGGTCGCGGCCGCCCGAGCCGCGGCCGCCAACGTGTTCGTCAACCTGCCGGCGATCGGCGACGAGGCCTCGACCGGCGACCTGCTGTCCCGGACCGAGGCGATGCTCGACGAGGTGGAGCGCCTGTCCGCGCACACCCGCGAGGTCGTCCGGAGCGGCGAGGCGCGCCCTCCGCTGAGCGGCGGCGACTGACCCAGCACCCGGGCGTCGCCCGGATCTAGCGGACCGCGACCACCGAGGCGAGGTAGACGGTTCCCGTCTCGCCGCCGACGAGGTACGCGGTGGTCCCGATCACGGCCGCTCCCGCGTCCGCGACGGCCTCCGGCAGGCGCCCGACGGCGCGGGTCCGTCCCGTCTGGGGGTCGAACGCGAGGATCGAGGCGGTTGGCCGCCCGGCGTGCATCCCGCCGGCCACCAGGATCCGGCCGTCGAGGACGAGCGCCGTGGCCTCGGACAGGGACTGCGGGAGGCGCCCGACGACCCGGACGGCGCCTGTTGCGGGGTCGATCCGCTGGATCACGGCCGTGTCGCCGTGCGCCGTGCTGCCGCCGAACACGTACACGGCGCCGCCGATCGCGGCCACCGCGCCGTACCGCACCGCGACGGCCAGCCTCCCGATGGCCGTGAAGTGGACGCCGTCGCGCGTCGCGAGCAGCGTGCCGTCGGGAACGCCGCCGCGCCCGCCGCCCACCACGAGGACTCGCCCTCCGGAGGCCACCGCGGCGCCGTCCGCCCGAGCGGCGGGGAGCGACCCCACGACGGCCGAGGCCGCCGTCGTCCCGCTCGCCGACACCTGCTGGACGGTCGTCACGGCCAGGGTCCGCCCCCCGCCGACCACCAGCCAGGCCCCGTTGAGCGGGGCGCCCGCCGCGTCGTGCACGGCAGCCGCCAGGCGGCCCGCCCGTGCGACCGTGCCCGCCGCGGGGTCGATTCGGAGGATGTCCGCGGTGGTCCCGCCGGACCCCAGCCCGCCGATGACCAGCACCGCGCCGCCCGCGACCGCGACCACGGTGCGGCTCAGGGGGGCCGGGAGGTGGACGTGGAGCAGGGTGGCGGTCACGCCGGCCGACGCCAGCGCGGCGCGCGCCGGCGACGCGCCGGAGGGGCCCGCCGACGCCGAGACACCGGCCGCGGCCGACGAGGCTGCGGGGGAGCCGACCGACGACGGGGCCTGCGCGGCGCCCGAGGCCCCCGGCGCGCCCGACGCGGAGCTGCCGCCGGCGGGCGCGGTCGAGGAGGAGGCCGGGGCCGCGACCTGGCTGCCGCAGGCCGCGACGACCAGGGTCGCAGCGGCCAGGACCGCCGCGAGGCGCCCCGCGGACGTCAGCGAGCGCCGCGCCGGTGGGGCCCCGGGCTCAGAA
>JAJYJR010000613.1 GCA_021789355.1 Chloroflexota bacterium
GGTCGAGCCGCCCGTGCTGGCGGCCGTCTCGCCGTAGTAGTTCTTGGCGACGACCTTGACGTACACGTTGCTGGTCGCGCCCGTGATCGCCGTCTCGCCCGTGGCCGCCGTGCGGGCGATCAGGGTCGGAGCGCCGGGGGTGGTGATGTTGTTGTAGATACCGGCGATGAGCTGGTGCTCCTCGGCCAGCATCGCCTCCTGAAGCAGGATGAGGTTGACGAGGCTCGCGATGTCCTCGAAGCCCTGTCCTGCGAACTGGGCGAGCCACGAGGCCGCCTCGGTCAGCCCGAAGAACTTGTCGATCTGTTACCCCCGAGGCCCAGCGAGCCCCGGTGGCCGGGTCGTTTCCGCCCGGCTCTGCACGTCTCCGTGCAGACCTGACTATGTCACGATCTGGAGCGGGCGAAGTAGCACGGGAGGCCGCAGTACCGGCCGCGACGGTTGGGGCGCGTCGAGAACGTCGCCCCGCAGCGGAGACAGACGTGCGAGACGTCTGGCCCCGCCCATCGCGGGTGGGTCGGCCCGGCGAACCGGGTCCGGATCAGGTACCGGGGGTCCTCATCTGCTGTGAGCCCGTGGGCGTTGACGACCTGCTCGATGCAGGCCCCCGCGTCGCGATTGATCTCGCTGCCGGTGAACCGGTGGACTCGATAGCCCGCTGCCGTGAGGGCGGCGTCACGGATCTCGTCCCTCCGGCGCTGGGCGCTCAGCTGGTGCTGGGCGCCGTCGGCCTCGATGATGACGGGGACCTGTACGATCTCGATGTCGACGAGGTATCTGGCGAGCAGGAGCGAGTGCGTGCTGAACCCGATGCCGCGGGCTCGCAGCGCGTCGTGCAGTCTGCGCTCGATGGGGGAGTTCACCGCAGGGCCCCGCATCGTCGGTAGACGACGAAGGAGCGCCTGACGGTGGCTCTCTCGGAACGACTCCGTGCGCGTGCTCCGCAGGTGCGCGGCTCGTCGTTCCTCGCTCCACTCGGTACCGGGCCGATTGCCTCTCGGCCGGACGACCCGCTCCTCGCGGAGGATCGGCTTGGACTGCCCGATGGAACTCGCGGCCGAGAGCATCTGCCGTCTCTCCGGCGACGTACCGGCGGATGATCTCCGCCTGCTCGCCGTCGGTGAGAGGCTTCCAGCCCCTCGGCCTCGTCATGCCGAATAGCTTATCCCTATCTCCAGATCCCGCGCGTGTAGTCGATACGGACTCGCCCCTCGGCAGTGAGGGGATTGCCTCGGCGTCGTCCACGTGTCCGGCACGGTGCCGCGAAGGAGGTTCGCCGATACAGCGCGGTTCTACACTCGCGCGTCGCCGCGCGAGGCCCCACTAGCTCTCGTAGGGAACGATGACGTCGTGGCCCGTCTGGCTGCCCGACGCGGGCAGCGCGTTCGGCCACGTGCTGAACGACCCGCCGTTGAACTCGCCCATCGACCAGCGCATCACGGACGTGCCGCCGGTGTGCGAGCCCGAGATCCCGGTGATGACCTTCGCGCGGTGGGCCACGCCCTGCCCGGGGAGGCGGGGGAACTTGTTGCGGAACCTGTCTGTTACCCCGTCGCGTCCTCGCGACGTGCCTCGGTCGTTTCCGCCGAGGTCTCACGATCTCCCGTGAGAGCGGACTGTGTCACCGCCTGTCGGCGGGAGCCCCATCGGACTTCCCACCAGCGCCTGCGCCACTCCGGGTCTGCCCAGAGCCCGCGCATGCGCGCACCGTTCGCTTGCCGCCACTCCTCGCTGACCGCCGGACTCCATCGGTAGGGGTTGGCGCTGCCCGCGACCTCGTAGGTCGGAGCATCCTCCGCCACGAGTCCGGCAGCCGCCGCGACCTCCGCGATGCAGCGGTCGGCGTCTGCGTAGATCTGCGTACCGGTGAACCGGAAGACCCGGTATCCGGCTGCTTGCAGCGCCTCGTCTCGTACCCCGTCGTGCTCTCGCTGGAGCCGGTGGTAGTGGAGCGCGCCGTCCGCCTCGATGACGACCGGCGCCTGATTGACGAGGATGTCTGCGAAGTACCTTCCGAGGAGTGGCTGCTGGGAGCGGAAGCCAATCCGCGTCCGCTTCAGTGCATCGTGGAGCTTTCCTTCGAGCGGGGACCACCCGGCCGGGCCTGTGATGTGGCCGAGTCGAGCGATCCACTTCTGACGCTGCTCGTCGCGCCACGCGGGGTCATTCCAGTGCCGGGCACTGGCCGCTCGCCAGTGATCCGACTTCCTCTGGCCCTTCACGTGGCCGCGTGGCTTGATCGGGATGCCCTGCCGCTCCAGTTCTGTCCGTACGGCATAGAACCGGCGGTGGTAGAGCTTGGCAACGCGCATGACGTTCCCGACCCGAGCGTAGTCCTCTGCTAGGTGGCTCCAGTCTGTGACAGGTGCCCCGCGTGCAGTCTCTACGGAGTCCCCGATGGCTGGTCGGGGTTCCCTCGGCGTCGTCCTCATGTCTGCGGGGACATTGTAGCCCGTAGACTGTCGGGTGTTCACCGATACAGCGGGGTTTGCGATGCGGGATCACTCCCGCATGGCCCTTGCTATCGCGAAGGCGAATACACGGGGTAGGTGAGCCGGCTCAGGTTTGTTGCCGCGCCCCGTGTGGCACGGGCTAGGTCGTTTCCGCCTAGCTCTGCACGTCTCCGTGCAGCTCAGACTGTGACACGATCTGGACTCGCTCAGACCGAGCGAGCATCTGGCACTCTCGACCGCAGTACTTGCGTGCGTATCCGGCCCGTCTGGGCTCCACGAATACCCTTCCGCATCGCTGGCAGGTGAGCGTCCGACGACCACCGTCCCAGTGCGGATTGTTTGATCCGACCATGCCGTTGCGGATGATCGCCTTCGGCTCTCGATCCGGCACCAGCGCATGTGCTGCGATGACACGCTCGATGCAGGCGCTCGGATCGCGGTTGATCTCGGTTCCCGTGAAGCGATGGACGGTATATCCGGCCGTCACGAGATCGGCATCGCGGGCCGCATCTCGGACCTTCCGAAGTCGGTGCAGTGCGCCGTCGGCTTCAAGGATGATCGGTGCCTGCACGATCTCGATATCTACGACGTACTTGTCGAGCTTGCGGACCTGCGTCTCGAAGGAGATGCCTGCCGCTAGTAGTGCCGCTTGGAGGAGCTGCTCCAGAGGCGAGTTGGCTGACGGCCCTCTCATAGATGGAAGGCGCCGCAGCAGGTTCTCTCGGCTCTTGGCCCGCCATTCGGGCCGATCGATCGCTTCTCGATGATGCCGCCTGCGTTCTTCGGTCCACTCATATCCGGCCGGAAGGCCGGGGCGTCGCGCCTTGATTCCGAGACGGACCATTGCGTCTTGAACCGCGTGAACGCTGCACTCGTATCGAGCTGCGAGACTCGCGATTGACATGCCCGAGGCGTATAGGGTCGGAAGGTCGGACCAGTCGATGCCACGACTGCGTGACTTCGTGCTGAGTCCCCGTGCCCTCGCCACGTGCGAGACGGCACCCTTCGTGACTCCATACTCTCGGGCGACTGCTGCCCACGAGCCGAGCCTTTCATAATCCTCTTGGAGGTGGCTCCAGTCCACCAGATCCCCCGCGCTCAGTCGTTACGGAGCCCCCGTTATGAGCGGGGTTTCCTCGGCGTCGTCCTTCCGACTAGATGCGGACTATTATACCGCGTCTAGTCCCTCGGATGTTCGCCGATACGGCGGGGTTCTCAATGCAGGGTCACCCCTGCACGGCCCTTGCTATCGCGAAGGCGCCACGAGGTCGAACGGCGCGAACGACGTGGTGAGCGGGCTCGTGATGCTGATGGACTTGCCGACCGCCGCCGCCAGCTCGTTGAGGGCGGTGACGATCTGGTTCATGCCCTGCTGCTGGGGCATCTGGTTGTACGCCTGCAGGAACTGCCCGAAGGCGCTCTGGTTGATGCCCTTGATGACGCGCGGGGTATCGAGCTTGGTCCGCTCGGCGCTCTTGCGGAGCGCCGAGAGCAGCGCCTGCCCCTCCTTGTCGGCGCGGCGCTGCTTCATGGGCTTCGGGTTCGGCCCGTTGCCCGTGGTGCGGAACGCCGAGCCCTTCACCAGCTCCGCAGCGAGGGGCGGCGCGTTGTCCTTCGCGCGCTTCGCCACGACGTTGAAGTCGGCCATGCGCGGGACGCCCGAGGGCACGACCGCGCGAGAGCCGTCGATGATGGTTGCCAGTGAGACGTTCTCCT
>JAJYJR010000614.1 GCA_021789355.1 Chloroflexota bacterium
CGGACGGGCCCCGCCACATGGTGAAGCTGGCGGCAGTGGCGGGCATCGGCCGGCTGGGCGGCCCGGCGACGAGCTATGCCCTGGTCCGCCGGCGCATGGGCCCGCAGGATCGCCCCTTTGTCCACCCTACCATCGGCCCCACCCGGCTCTGGCTCCACGCGCACGAACGGGACCAGGCGAACCTGTTGATCCAGGTCGCGAGCTACGTCCAGGCGGCGGTGCGCCGGCGGCTCTACCGGGCGGCGCTCCCGTTCGCCCGGCGCGGCACGCTGGTGGCCACCAACTACGACGCTCTGTACCTGACCGAGCGGCCCCGGATGCGCGGCACGGTGTTCCGCCGGGGCTGGAAGCTGGACAAGCTCCAGGACGCACTGGTGCCGGCGGCGCGGTCGGTCGTCTCCCGGGACAAGGTACGGCTCCCGGGCGTACCGATGGCCCAACGGGAGGGATTGACAAACCACGTAGTCACGGAGTAGAAACTACGTGGTACCCGGACCTTCCGGGGGCGGACGCTGGAGGACAAGGCAATGGCACTCCCGGCAATCGGTGAGGAAGTCACGGGCGGATACAAACTCCTGGGCTCCGTGATGTCGGCGGGCGGTGAGCAGCTGGTGATCGCATACAACCCCGTCAAGGACTACGAGCCATTCGTGTCCTGGCGCTGGGACGAGTACTCCGAGACACCGTTCTCCGGCCATTACGTGGAGAACGTGGTGGAGGCCGTCGAGGACGCCAAGCACCGGGCCGGCGTTCGCTGATCCGATGCGCCGGCGGAGGCTCCCCCTTCCGCCGGCGACCGGACCCGCGCACGCAGCACGGGACAGCTGGAGGAACCCGATCATGGCGAAGTTCTCCGACGTGGCACCGGCCCCCGCTCCCCGCGAGTGGACCGGCCTGTACCTGGACGGCAAGGACAAGGTCCACGCGGTGGGCGAGGTGTTCACCATCGTCAACCTGATGCACAACCCGGCGGCGACCTTCGGGCCCCGCTGGGAGGTCGGCGTGCTGTGGCACGTGGATGGCCGTGAGTACACGATCACCCTCGCCACGAACCCCGGGCGCGATGCCCAGTTCCGGGCCCTGGCGGCTGCGCTGGCAGAGGGCCAGAGCATCGACCCGGTGGTCTTTGCGGTGGTGGGCGAGAACAAGAAAGGCAACCCCCCGTACGGCTTCGTGGACGCGACAGCGGAGCAGATCGCCACGGCGACGCAGCGCCACCTGCTCTACGAGGCGGCCATGATCGGCCGTGACACGCCCCCCGACCTGACCCCGCGCGATGACGTGGGCGTCGAGGCGGCGTTCGCGGGCCTGGACTTCTGACTAATGGGCAAGCTGATCACCCTCGCGACCATCGCGGCGGCGGTCGGCGTGGCGGCCGGCACCGGCCAGGCGCTCCCCCCGGTGGGGATCGCCCTATACGGTGCCGGCATCCTCACCGGCCTGTCCCTGGCCCGCTGGACGAACCGGCTGGCACAGTCCTGGCTGGGCGTCCGATGACCCGGCGCGAGCTCGACCCGCGCTGTGCCTGCGGGCACTTCCGCTCCGAGCACCATCGTTCCCCCTATAGCACCCCCTGGCGCGAGCACGTCTGGTGCGTGGCGGAGACCGGCACCGGCCGGCCCTGCCATTGTCCCGGGTTCGCGCTGCCCGATCCCGAGCTCGCGGACTGGATGGCCGGCCGGCTGGTCCGGTGGGCCATCCGGGGGCCCGGCGAATGAAACTCCCGCGCTGGTGGCTCTGCCCGATCTGCCATCGACAGATCGCGCCGGGCGAGTGGCACCGGCACTACTAAAGGACCAAGGGCCCCGGGCGATCCCCCGGGGCCCTTGCATACCCGGCGTATGCTCCCCCCATGGCTGATTCAATCTGCCCCGTCTGCCTCGCGACCTTCCCCAGCTCTGACGTCCGGCGCGAGCACCTGCGGACGGGCCACCCCGGCTATACGCTCACCTGGACGGGCGGCGTGGCCACCCTGACCGATCCCGCCGGGACCGCGCGGCGCATCACCCGCGTGGACTTCCGGCACATGCGGGCGCGAGCTCGCGCCGGCACGCGCGAGGGCGAGGGCCAGGCGGAGACTCCCCCGCCAGCCGAGGAGGCGCCAGGCGAGCCGCAGGAGGGCCAGCCGGCTCCCCGCGTCGGCCGGCAGCGGCCACCGGGCCCCGACGCGATGGCGGCCGTCTCCCGCGCCACCCTGGAGGGGGCCTTGGACGAGGCGACCCTGGCGGACATCCTGCGCACCCTGTCCGAGGCCATCTCCGACTGGGACGGCGCGGGGCCCGAGGGGGCCCTGTCCCGGATGGAGGCGGCCACGGCGGCGCACCTGCTCTACGATGCGACGCTGGAGCAGGTGCAGCGGCGGTTTCATGGCGACGTCTCCCGATTCAAGGCGGCCCTGGCGGTGCTGGTGATCCTCCTGGGCAAGGGACGCATCCACGCGCGGGCCCTGGACCGGCGCCGGCGCGGCATCGTGGCCCCGCCCCCGGCACCGGCCCCGATCCTACCGGAACCGGTGGCGGCCGAGCCGGCGACGGAGGCGGCTCCGGTGTCGGTCATTCCCGTGATCCTCCCGGCTCCCCCGTCGAGCTCGCCCCAGGTGGGCCACGCCATCGCGGCGGAGCCGGGCCAGGATGCCGGCTTCGTCCCGATGACCCCGGCCGAGCTCGCCCGGCGACAATCCGCCTGGGCGCAGTCGCAGTCGCCGGCCACCCCGCTGCCCCCCCAGGTGCGCGAGTCGGCTATCGACCGAATCTATGGACTGGAGTAGGCTATGAGCGACATCGACGCCATCGAGGCGCGTGATCTGTGGCTGCTGATGGAGCGGCTGCACACGAAGGGCCAGATCGACGGGCAGGACGCCTGCACGTTCTGCGACCACCTGTGGCCCTGCGACGCCGCCCGACTGCTCGACGCCCTCCGCGCCGCCGAGGAGCGCGAGGCGCGGCTGCGGGAGGCGCTGGCGGACTTCGCGGACACCGAGCCGAACGAGTCTCGCCGCGCCAAGATGCGCGCCCTCGCCAGCACGGAGGAGCCACGCCATGCCGGGTGAGCCGATGGTCGAGTACGTCCGCCATCACCGCTGCTACAACGCCGACCCGAATGTGAGCATCGCTGACTGGGATCGGGGCGTCGCTGCCATCGAGCGCGAGGCCGTCGCGCAGGCGCTCACGCCGGAGCGGCTGGCATCGATGGTACTCACCGTGAACGCCCACACATTCCGCATCGGTCGCTACCTGCCGACCGATCCCGCGCCCGAATACGCGTGCCAATGCGGCTGGATCGGTGCGGACTTCATCGCGCATCGGAACGCCGCCATCCTCGCCGCCCTGCGAGACGAGCCATGATCCGCGCGCTGTCGCTGCTGGCCGCCGTCATCATGGCCGTCCTCCTCCTCCGTCGCCGCGAGCCGGAGCGGGCGGTCGCTCCGTTGCGCTGGCGCGGCCCTGTGCTGCACGACGACTCGCCGGGTGCGCGCCTGCCGCGTCAGTCCGTCGCCACGCTGCTCGTCAAGGGCGATGACCGCGACCTTCGCGGCCCCGAGGAGCGTGGCTACTACTACGCCGGAGAGAACTGGGTCATGGATTGGGACGAGCCGGACGACGGCATCCAGCCCGGCGACCCGTACCCGGCGAGCCTGCTGCGATGAGCAAGTGGCCGCAGACGATCCCTATGCCAGACGGCGCGACCTGCCCGCGCTGCAAGCACCCGAGTCGCGATCACAAGGTCGGGACCTGCCTCGTGGAGACGCGACCGCCGAAGGTGAACAAATGGGGCGGCGGCACGTGGTATCTGTGCGGCTGCTCCGTCTGGCAGGGGCCACGGCCGTGGTTGGGCGAAGGGCCAGCGTGGGCACGACGATGACCCGCGCGTCGTTCCTGCTGCTCAGCGACTTCGAGCGACTGGAGGAATGGTGCCGACTGGTCCGCGTCATCTTCGGCGCGCCACCGTACCTCGTCGGATCGGCCACTGAGCGTGCCGACTACCGCGACGTAGACGTGCGCGTGATCCTGCGGGACCGCACGTTTGACCGCCTGTTCCGTCGGCGCCTCGAGGTCGTGCGCTACCTGAACCGCGCCTTCTCGGTGTGGGGCCAGCAGGAGACGGGCCTGCCGATTGACTTCCAAGTGCAGCGCCAGACCGAGGCGAACGCGGAGTTCA
>JAJYJR010000615.1 GCA_021789355.1 Chloroflexota bacterium
CTGGCCACCGCCAGGTCGCGCTCGCTCTGGTACATGGCCGCGCCGTCGGTGGCCACGGTCACGATCACGTCGTCGGGGCCCATCTCGTAGTACTTCGCGGTCTTGATGGCCCCGAGCACGTTGGCGATGCTCGAGAGGCCCAGGGACGACAGCGCGGCAATGACCTCGCGCGGCACGCCCTGCCGCTGAGCGAGGTATGCGCGGCCGACCTCGGTGTTGAACAGCACTCCCAGGCGGTCGGTGGCCCGGTCAGAGACCGCGAGCGCCACGTCGGTCGCCATGACGTTGTGGATGAGCGGGATGTGCTTATCGCCGATGCCCTGGATGTTGTGCTCGCCGAAGCCGTTGTACAGCAGCGTCGGGCACTCCAGCGCCTCGACCGCCACGGTCAGGGAGCCGGACCGCTCCTTCAGGTAATCGCCCGCCGCGATGGTGCCGGCCGACCCGGTCGCCGAGACGAACGCCCGCAGGCGAAGGGCCGGCTCCTTGTCGCGCATGGCGTCGAAGACGTGCTGCAGCGCCGTCCCGGTCGCGAGGTAGTGCGCGATGTGGTTCCCGAACTCCGAGAACTGGTTGAAGATCACGTTCTCCGGGTCGCCGGAGAGCTCGTTGCACTTGTCGTAGATCTCCTTGACGTTGCTCTCGGTGCCCGGTGTCCGGATGATGTCGGACGAGTCGACGACCCAGTTCTCCAGCCAGTCGAACCGCTCCTGGCTCATGCCCTCCGGCAGGACGGCCACGCCACGGCAGCCCATGATCCGGGAAATCGCGACCCCGCCCCGGCAGTAGTTGCCGGTGGACGGCCAGATCGCGCGGTGGCGGGTGGGGTCGAACTGCCCGGTGATGATCCGCGGCGCCAGGCACCCGTAGGCCGCCAGCACCTTGTGGGCCTCGATCATCGGGAAGCGGTCGCCGAGGGCCACCACGATGCGCGCGTCGACCCCGGTCAGCGCCCTGGGGAGCACGACATGCTGAGGCACGGGCACGAGGCCCGTGCGCGCGTCGTCGTTGTACCAGTGGACCCGGAACAGGTTCAGGGGGTGGGCGTCGTCGGGGCCCACCCCCTCGAGCGCGGCACGCACCTTCGCGGGGATCAGGGAGGGGTCGGCGAGTTGCGCAAACGTGGGGAGGCCGATGCGGGCCTCCCGGAAGCGCTCGATGGTGTTGTCGTACACCGTCGCGTCGACGAGCTCGCGCTCGAGTCCAAGCCGTTGCATGGGGTACCTCGCTACCTGAACTGGTTACAGCCAACCGTGACGACGAAGAGAAAGAAGGAGGCCGACCACCCGAGGGAGGAATCCGCCATCTGCCACCGCTGCCCCTATCGCCCGCGGGACTCCGCCGACTCCAGCGCCTCGCGCACCCGCCGCAGGCGCGTGGGGCGCTCCCGCACGAAGCGCTCGATGCCGGCGAGGAGGTACGGCGCCGTGAGGTGCGCCTCGTCCATCACCTCCTCGAGCGTGCCGCCGGTCCGCCAGCGGTCGTCCCAGTCGGAGCCGATGGAGTACTCCAGGGCGAGCGGGCCGTCCACCCAGTCGCGCATGAAGCGCGCCGCGCGGTTGGTGATGGCCATCCCGTCGATCCGGTCGGCCGGGGTCACCGTCGCCTCGCGGTAGTCGGCGCTCTGCAGCCGGAAGAGCTGCGGGCTGATGGCCGCCACCACCTTGACGTTGAGCCCCTCGCGATCGAGCTCGGGCAGGAGCTTCACGAGGTTGGCCGTGCTCGTGGTGCCCTGCACGAAGACCGTGCCCATGGCGGGCCGTCCGGGCCGGAAGTCGCGCATGATGTAGGCTCCTCGGGCGGCCTCGAAATGCGACGGGATCCCCAGTGCCGCGCGGTCGGGCAGCTCAATGGGCGGGCGCGTCAGGTGCAGGGCCACGATCGGCGCCGCCTGCGCCAGGGCCGCGCCCAGCACCACCGGGACCTCGTTGTACTCCCAGGGGTGAAGGTCGATCACCTGGCCCTCGGGGAAGAGCTGCGTCACCCCGGTCTCGAAGATCCCGAAGTGGGTGCGCGAGTCCTCCGCGGTCTCGGGTCCCGAGTGGCCGGCCACCCAGATCACCTTGCCGAGCTTCAGCTGCGTGTCCTGGGCGAGCTGGCTGAAGAGGCGCATGGCGCCGTACTTGAGGTAGCTGAACGAGCCGTAGGTGGAGCAGGCGCCCCAGAAGCCGTTGAAGGCGGCGCAGGGGTCGTCGGCGAAGTTGACCGTGGCCAGGCCCACCATCATCCCGGCGTTGGTGAACTCGGTGATCTCGGTGGGCAGCAGCGCCCCGCGCGGGTTCGTGTCGCGCTGGTACCAGCCCCAGCCGTCCAGGTCGCCGAAGCCCTTGCCGAAGCCCGCCAGGTTGGTGGACTCGGCGAGGTCCGCGGAGGCGGCGATGACGAGGGGACGGCCGTACTCGGCCCGCGCGAACGAGTTGACCCAGGAACCCCAGGCGGCCAGCGCGGCCCGGTTGGGGGCCCGCTCGCCGGGCTGCTTCCAGATCTCCGGCGGGTAGGCGCGGTAGTCATACAGGCGCGGGTCCTCGAAGATGCGACCCCCGCTGTCGCCCAGGTTGAAGGTGGGGATCCGCTCGGGGACCTGGCCGGCCAGCTCGAGCAGGCGCTCGGAGATCGCCTCCACCACGTCGCGCCGCTCGCGCAGGGCACCTATCGCCGCGCGCAGGTTGGCCTGCGCCTGCGCGGCGCGCTCGGCCGGATCGGCCGGTGCCGGCTCGTCCACTCCCTCGTAGGTCACCCCGTACTTCGCCATGAACTCGTGCCGCACGGCCCAGAAGGCGGGGCTGTTGATGGGATGGGGGGTGCCGTGGCTGGCGTTGTCGTAGGTGCCGTAGCCGCGGCCCTTGCGGGTGCGGAACCAGGCCACCGAGGGACGCCGGCCCGGGTTCTCGCCGCGCGCGGCCTCGAGCACCGCGTGGGTCACGGGCGCCCACTCCATCCCCTCGGGCGTGCCGGTGACGCGCCAGTCGTACGCCCCGAACCAGGTCTCGGGGGTTCCCGGCACCACCGACGAGGCCCGGAACGCGTCGATCCCGAAGTCGTTCCAGTCGAGGAGGAAGACCAGGTTGGAGAGCCCGAGACCCCAGGCCGCGTTGCGGGTCTCGTGGCTGGCGCCGGGGGTCAGGCCACCCTCGCCCTCCACGGCGAAGACGCGCACCTCCTCGGCGCCCGCGAGCTTCAGTGCCAGCGCCTCGCCTGCCGCGGGCGGCAGGCCGTGCCCCGAGGGTCCGGTGTTGAACTTCAGGAAGAGGGTCTTGCCCGCCATCTCGGCGTGCCCGGGCAGCCCGCCGCGGTGGCGCAGTGTGAGCAGGTCCTCCCAGGTGAGCGCGAAGCGGCCCTCGTCGGGGAAGGCGAAGCGCGGATCGGCGGTCTGCTCGTGGCGCGCCCGGAGCGTCTCGTTGAGCACCGCGAGGGTGGCGTAGACGAGCGGCACGGTGTGCCCCGCCGAGAGCACGAAGCGGTCGGCGTAGGGGCGCGCAGGCCGGCGGATGTCCCAGCGCATGGCGCCCGAGAGGAGCAGCGCGAGGAACAGGTGCACCTTGGAGCGGCTGCCGCCGGGATGGCCCGACTGGCGGTAGTTGAGGGACAGATCGATCAGCTCGTCGACCAGGTCCTTCACGACCTCCCAGTCGCCGAAGTGGCGCTCGGCCTCCGCGTACAGCTCGTCGACCTCGACGTGGCCGCCGCCGGCCGCCACGGAACTCGTCACTGCTCCGTCCCCTCCCCCTCGTCGGCGACCATCACGCCGGGACCGCCAGCGTCCCCACGAACGTCGCGATGCGCTCGAGGGCCTTCGCGATGTTGGCCTGCGAGTTCGCGTAGCTCAAGCGGATGTGGCCGGTGCTCACCCCCCCGAACGCGGTCCCGGCAAGGGTCGAGACGCCGGCCTCGTAGAGCAGGCGGTTCGCGAAATCGGCCCCCGAAAGCCCGGTGCCCGAGACGTCGGGGAACACGTAGAAGGCGCCCGCGGGGCGCAGGCAGGCGATGCCCGGGATCGCGTTCAAGCCATCGACGATGAGATCGCGCCGGGCCCGGAACTCGGCCACCATGGCGTCGACCTCGTCCTGCGGTCCCCGCAGCGCCTCCAGCGCGCCCCACTGCTCGAAGGTGGCCACGCAGCTCACCGAGTTGATGAGCAGCCGGCCGAAGGCGAA
>JAJYJR010000616.1 GCA_021789355.1 Chloroflexota bacterium
GCGGGCGGGGGATAGAATGGATGGGCTGCCGGAGGTCGCACCAAGGGCAGCCGGGCGTAGAACCCGAGCGGAGCGCGAGGCGGGTGGCTGTACCCCGCTCGCCTCCCCCGCTACTCGGTACAGGAGGCTCGATCCGATGATCCGGTCCGAACGACCCCGCCCCACGGCCCCGCAGCAGACGGGCGGTGGTCGTACCCGCGTCCGTCGTGACCGGGAGGCTCAACAGCCCCTCCGCTCGTGAGCGGCTGGAGCCTCGCCGACGTGGGCGAGGTCTACCGCGCCGCGTGGTGCCCCCGCACCGACGCCTACGCCGACTGGTCCGTGCAGGGGGAGCACTGGTACGCCGTGCGCGAGGAGCTGACGGTGGCGCGCATCCTCGATGGGCTCCGCAAGGTCCGGCCCCCAGTCAGCGCGTACATGGACGACCGCGAAGGCAACACGCACGTGCCGGCGGTCGACTTTGACCGCGACGACGGGTTGGACCTCGGCCTCCGGCTGGCGCGCGTCATCGACGCCGACGGCGGACACGCCTACGTGGAGCGCAGTCGCCGCGGCTGCCACGTCTGGATGACCACGGAGGTCCTACCGGGCGAGACGGTGCGGCGGGCGCTGCGCTACTGGCTGGGACGCGTGGACCGCGAGGCGGCCAAGGATCCCAAGGTCGAGGTCATGCCGATGGCCGTCCAGCGCGGGCCGGAGACGGTGGGCCACAGCCTACGCCTGCCACTCATGCCGCACCAGCGCACCGGCGAGCGCCACCCGCTCTGTGACCCCGACGGCAAGCCCATCGGCGGGACGCTGGGCGAGACGATGATGGCGGTGGTGGACACGCCGGGGGCCGTGGTGCGGGCCGCCGCGGAGAAGGTCAAGGTCGGGGTAACCGAGATCACCGTGCCCCCGTGGGCGCGGCACCCGCAACGGGAGGGCGGAGACGTAATAGCAATCCTGCAGGAGCACGGCGTCCAACGCGCCGCGCCGGGGCGGACGGTGCGGTGCCCACTGCATGAGGATGGGTCGGCCAGCATGACCATCTCGCGAGACTCGGAGCGGGTGTGGTGCCACGCTCCCCACTGCGACGCCTACAACGACGGGCGAGGACTCGGAGCGGGTCAGCTCGCTCGCGCGCTGGCCGGAGTGCCGAGCCGTGGCTGACCTGCCGCCCGAGGGACTATCCCAGACCCGATTCGGGTGCCGCTACTACATCCCGGAGATCCACACGATCTTCGACGTCGTGGACATGCGCCGCAAGTCGGGCGAGCTGTGGGGCGAGCTGACGATCCGCTGCAACCTAGAGGGCGTCAGGGGCCAGCTCGACGGCAACCGGCTGCGGCAGGGCAACTTCAACTTCTCGTCGGTGACCGCCCGGCAGTCGTGGGCGAAGGCGTTGGAGGCAATGGCGCCGCCGGAACTGAACAAGCGGTTGGAGTGGGGGAACCTGCTGGAGCACGTCAGTCAGGCCGTGCTCGATCACGAGCGCACGGGAAGCATCCGCGGTGGCGTGATCACGGGGAAGCGCATGAACGGAGGTGGTCGCCCGTGGGCGGCGTGGCCGATCCTGCCGCACCACGAGAATGCGACGCTGTTCAGTCGCGGCGGGGCAGGCAAGACGGCGTTCGTCGCGACGACGGTGCTCGGGCTCGGCCTCGGCCAGTCCCTCACGCCGGGGGTCCGCATCGACCGGCCCTACCGCGTGGCCTACCTCGACTGGGAGACGAACGTCGAGACGGCCGAGGACCTGTGGGGGCTAATCGCCGAGACGGCCAAGGTAGCGGTTCCACCGACCATCTGGTACGAGCCGATGGAGGGCTCGCTGGAGCGGTCGCTGCCGCTCGTGTCGAACATCCTCGACAAGCACCGCGCTGACCTCGTGGTCATCGACTCGGTGGGCATGGCCCTGCTCTCGTCGGGGGACTTCTCCGACCCGTCTGAGTCGATCATCCGGGCGTACCAGTCGTTGCGGCGGCTGGAGACGTGGGGCCTTCTCATCGACCACGTGTCGAGCGGCGACCTCCACGGAGGCAAGCCCGCCGTGAAGGCGTACGGCTCGATCTACCGCATGAACCTCGCCCGTCACGCGCTCGCGCTCCACATCGGGGACCGAGCCGGAGACACGAAGCACGCGTATCTCGTCTGTCCGAAGACGAACATGGGGCGTGACGAGTGGGCGATGGCGGGGACGTTCGTGCGGTCGGACAGCGAGCTGCGGTGGGAGTTCGGGGAGCCGGATTTCGACCTGTACGACCGTCTGATGAACGGGGATGAGGAGGAGGAGGAGTCTGAGGCGCGCGCGACGCCGCGCATGGCCGACCGCATCCTGAGCTACCTCCTGTCGTGCTTCCCGAGGGGTGCCACCACGGCCGACATCGCACGGCAGCTTCACACGACTGCGGGCATGGCGCGGAACCGACTCAATCGGCTGGCCAGCGATCAGCTCACGGTCATCGTGGAGCGTCAGGGACAGGAGAACGTGTGGGCGCTGACGCAGGAGGGAATCAACCTTGCCCAGACAGTCAACGCATCGCCAGCGGAAGGAGCAGACTAGTGGTCGTACCAGGGGTACGCGTACCCGGTACGGGAAGGGGTACGCGTCGGATCTCACGCAGTGGATCGGGGTCGGGATGGGCCACCTCGTACCGTGCGTGTACCGGGTACGCGTACCCCTTCACCAAGGTCGTACCTTCCCGGCACACCCTAAAGGGTGTGTGTTGCCGGGGGTACGCCGGTACGTGGAGGAAGTCCATTGGATCGGTACGTGAGCCCCCGGCTGAGACTGGCGATCCTAGAGCGCGACGGCTACCGATGCGTGTACTGCGGGAAGACGTCGGCGGACGCGCGCCTAGAGATCGATCATGTACTGGCGGTGGCGCGGGGTGGGACGTCGGAGGGGACGAACCTCGTCGCGGCGTGCGAAGACTGCAACCGGGCGAAGGGGGCTCAGTCGGTGACGCCTCCGGAGCACGTTGCACTTCGCGAGGCCCCGCTTATGGCCATAGCGCGACCCCGCGGGGCGAACGCATCCGTCTGGCAGCGCGAGGCAGACCGACGCTGGCCCGACGCGATGGACATGGTCGAACCCGCGACGATGGACGGACGGTTCGCGTCCGTAGCGTGGTGCACGACGCTGACCGTTCACCTGTTGCGAACCGCGGCCGACGGGGAGGGCGCGAAGCGGATCATCGACGGGATCGGGTGTGGCCACTCCTGCTGGCGGGACCACGAGGTCGTGGATCTGGCAGCTCCCGAGGTGATAACGGTGCCTGCCGAGCTGCGGCGTGTTCGCCGTCGTCTCCAGCACATCCTCGGCTGCGCGATCTGCATGGGGACGACGAACGGGCTGGCTCCGGCAGCAGCCAAGCGCCGAGGGAATGACCGGATCGAGCGCATGCTCATGGAGCGCTGGGATAAGGTCCGGCCGGTCAAGCATCGCCGGAAGCCGCAGCGTGAGCTTCTTGATGAGTGGGAAGAGGATGGGCTGGTTGCCCTATGACGACGGGGGCTAGCCGGGGGTCGGCACCGGCGGGTATGATGGCGGCGAGAGGAGATGGAGCTGCCGAGAGGCGCCCCTCCCTCCTCCCTTTGCTGGCGTCGGACCCCGGTGCGTTCCGAGAGGGACAGGCCGGGGTTCGGCGTGTCTGGGACAGGACAGCAGGAAGGGGAGCACCATGACCGAGGCCGAGTCGGGCCGCACCGGGCGGAGGCCGTGGAGGAACCGCATCGTCGGCCACGGCGAGGAGGACCCCGCGAAGCTGCTGGCGAACCCCGCGAACGCGCGGCGGCACCCCGGCCCGCAGCGCGACGCCCTGCGGGGCGCCATGCACCGCGTCGGCTGGGTGGACGAGGTGCTGGTGAACCGCACCACGGGCTACATCGTGGACGGCCACCTGCGCGTCGAGGAGGCCGCCACGCGCGGCGATCCCAGCGTGCCGGTGATGTACGTCGAGCTGACGCCGGAGGAGGAGCGGCTGGTGCTGGCCTCGCTCGACCCCATCGCGGCGATGGCGGAGTACGACCGCCAGCAGCTCGACGTCCTGCTCTCCGACCTCCGGGCGGGCGACGCGGGGCTCGACGCCCTGCTGGCGGCGCTGCGCGGCGAGCGCGAGGTGCTGACCTACGAGGACCGCATGGCCGAGTGGAAGGGGATGCCGGAGT
>JAJYJR010000617.1 GCA_021789355.1 Chloroflexota bacterium
TCGGTCCCGGTCATGGCCGAGCAGCCGTCGGCGAAGGCGCGCATGAGGAGGAGCAGCCCGAAGGTCTCGGCCGGGACGTGCGCCGGGGCGACGTCGGTGACGTGCGGCGGCTGTCCCAGCAGCGTGCGCAGCACGCCGACGCCGAGCATGCACAGCACGCTGCCCAGGAACACATAGGTCGGCGCGGCGAAGATCGTGCCGCTCTCCCGGATGCCCCGGAGGTTGATCGACATCACGAAGAGGATGAAGAGCACGATCAGGGGCACCGCGAGCGGCAGCAGCGGCGGGAACAGCGAGTACAGCGCCTGGACGCCGGCGGACACGCTCACCGCCACGGTGAGCACGTAGTCGGTCAGCAGGGCCGCCGCGGCGACCAGGCCGGGCAGCACGCCCAGGTTGGCGTGCGCCACGATGTAGCTGCCGCCGCCGTTGGGATACGCCCGGATCGTCTGCCGGTAGGACAGCGTCACGAGGGCGAGGACGCCGACGATGGCGACCGAGATCGGCAGCAGCCAGGCGAAGGCGATGGTCCCGACGCCGAGCAGCGTGTACAGGCTCGCCTCGGTGGCGTAGGCGACCGAGGACATGACGTCGGATGAGAAGACCGGCAGCGCCTTCCACTTGGGCAGGCGCTCGACGATCTCCTCCTCGCTCGAGAGGGGGCGGCCGAAGAGGACGCGCCGGGTGCGGGCGAGGGCCCGACCGAGCGGGGTGGCGGGCTCCTCCGCCGCCAGCTTGGCGGTCAGCACTCCGGGGGCCTGGTAGCGGAAGTAGCGGGCCTGCGGGCGCTCGACGCGCACCCGCCGATCGCCGGGCTTGCGGCCCGGGAGCACGCTGCGCGGGTCGCTCATGGCTGGTCCGGCGACGCCCGCCTCACCCGGATGTCGATGCCGCCGCCTCCGCGGCGGATGACGGGCTCCACCACGATCCCCTCGATGGCCAGCACCCGGCCCACCCGCAGCAGGGCCTGATCATCGGGGAACCCGCACAGCGTGATGCTGCGGGCGCTCCCCGCGGCCACCACGCCGAGGGCGGCCTGCAGATCCGCCAGGCCCGGGAGTTCAGGTTCGGCTGCGACCTCCGCCGACTCGTCGGCGAGGAGGGCCTCGTAGAGCTGCGGGACCGACGGCAGGGGCGGCGGTGCGACGATCTCCACCAGCTGGCCCAGGGTCCGCCGGACGACCTGCGTCGGGGTATGCGAGAAGAGGCGAATGCCCAATCCCACACCCCAATCATGGGCGCCACCCCCAAGCGGCAGCCGCGCGGCGGCCTCCGCGGGGCGTCAGGATTCGCTCAAGAATGTCGGCCGACGACCCCACGGGCACGGGCGGGTTGTGGCCGCAGCCTCGGGCTGTGCGCCACGACGCGCCGGTGAACCGCCCGTCGCGCCCGGGATCAAGGGGGACGGAACCGCGCTCAGTTGGCAGTGAGCGGACGACCGGGAGGTGGAATGCGCCGGACACCTGAGGGAGAACGTCGAGAGGCACGGGACAATCGCGAGAGACGTCGAGGGGAGCGCTTGAGCGACAAGCTGCGGGTGTTCGTGTACGCGGTCCTGATCGACGTGCTAGTCATCGGACTCGTGGTGTTGATCCAGACGAGGACGAAGGCCGGCCTCGACGTACTGTCCCGGCGGCTGCGCGGGGACTCTGACGCAGCCTTCCCGCATCCCCGCTTCCTCGGCAACGGCAACGTGGAGGATTTCGAGCGCTTTGCGGCCGAACTCGAGCAGCAGCGAAGGACCGCGGCCACGGACCCTGTCACGGGCCTGCGGAACCGGGCCACGCTGCAGACTGACCTTCTGCTCCACGCGGAGGTCGCGGCGCGCGGCAGCGAATGGCTGAGCTCCTGCGTGGCCGATCTGGACCACTTCAAGTCCATCAATGACCGCCATGGACACACGGCTGGAGACATGGTCCTGAGGCAGCTTGGAGATCGTCTGCAGCGCTCAGTGGGCGCCGCGGGGTTGGTCGGCCGTTGGGGAGGCGACGAGTTCGTGATGATCCTCCCGAGGCTCGACCTGGCCTCATCAAGGGAGTTGGCGGACCGCGCGAGGCGGGACGTTGCCGAATCCCCGTTCGTCTTGGGAGACGGCACGCGACTACCGTTGACCATGACCGTCGGGGTTGCGTCGGGGCAGGGCGACCGGCTCGATGCGCACGCCCTGTTCGAGGCCGCCGACGCGGACCTGTTGGAGACGAAGGCAGGCGGTCGAAATCGGGTCGGCATGGGACGTCGCCTTTCCTGAGGCGTGATCCGACGAATGGCGCGCGGCCGACGGGCAAGGGCGTGGTACTGCCGGTCGCCCGAGCAAGTCCCCTGAGAGGCAACTGACGAATCTCGCTGTTCAGCCGGTCAAGGAGCATGACGTTGGAGTTCTTGGCACGTGACTCTCGGAGTGCGGCGAAGCCATTCCGTGTGGCTCGAGGCGCGTCATCGAGAGATGAACGGGACACCGGACGACCGCGACCCGGGCAGCGAACCGGGTCGAGCGGATGGCGGACGACCAGAGGAGATCTGGAGCGTCGACGGCCGCCTTGTGCCGGCACAGCGCCGACTGTGCGGCAAGGCCGACCTCCCCGAGATTCCGCAGTTCGCGTCGGCGATCGCCTGCGTCCGTGCCGGGGACCAATGAGATCGGCCCGCGTGCGTGGCACGTAACGCTGGGTCCTGGGTGCCGCGTCCGGCCTGTTCGTGCTGGCCGGGGCGACCCCCGCCGCGCTCGGCCTGATGGCCGATCTCTCCGAGGCGTATCCGCTCGACCGCGGCGCGATCATGGGGCTCTACAGCTTCTTCCTCTCGCTCGGTCAGATCGCCGGCAGCCTCATCGGCTGGGCCGCCGGCGGCCTGGAGGGACCGACGGCATTCTCATGGCGACGCTGGCCCTCATCGGTATCGCCCTGCTGCCGCTGCGCCGCCTGCGCGCCCTGAAGCACCCGGTCGGCAACGCCGGACCTGCGCGGTCGGAGCAACGAGCTGTGCGCCGCGGTGCGTGAGCAGCCTCGCGGGTGGCACGCATACGGCCGGATTCGCTCACCGCATTGCCCGCCGCCCTGCGTTCTGAAGCCAGCTGGCCGAGCAACCCTCGGCCACCGCCCGGATAGCCGTTGAACGGGAGGACACCAGCGTCCATTGTTCGGCCAGTCTACGGTCACGCCCGACGCCGTCCAGACCCCGCACCATCAGTGGATGGTGTGGGGAACCTTGTAGGTGCCCCCCACCTCGGCAGTCTGCCGCCTAGCGGCGGAGGTGCAGCGCCACCGCCCGCGCCTGCTCTTCGAGGCCATCGTCGAGCGGCGCGAACGGGACCTCGCCGTAGCGACGCCGGAGCGCGAGCCGAATCAGGTGGTCGGCGAAGGCCGGGTTCTTGGGGAGAAGCGGCCCGTGCAGGTAGGTGCCGTAGGCGTGCCCGATGATGGCCCCCTCGGTGCGGTCCTTGCCGTTGTTGCCGGCGCCCAGGAGGACGCGCCCGAGCGGCCGAGCCCCTGCACCCAGATAGGTGCGCCCGCCGTGGTTCTCGAACCCGACGAGGGTCCCGCCCCCCCACGCCACCACCACGTTGCCGACCATCCGCCCGCGCCCGGCGCTCGTGATGTCCCGGATGATGACCTGCTCCTCGACCGCCCAGTGGATCGTCTCGGCGTCGAAGACCCCCAAGCCCTCGAGGTCGTCGCCCCGGAAGGGACGGTAGCGGCGGCCCCACATCTGGTAGCCGGCGCAGATGAGGAGCGCGACGCTCCCTCCGTCGAGGGCCTCGCGGATGGCGTCGCCCTTGGCCCCCACGAGGTCCCGCGCGATCAGACGCTGCTGCGAGTCGGCGCCCCCGCCCATGAAGAAGAGATCGACCGCAGACGCTTCGATCGGCGTGCCGACCTCGAGGGGCAGCACCTCGACGTCGATGCCCCGCCAGTGGCAGCGCTGCTGCAGACACCGCACGTTGCCCCAGTCGCCGTACTGGCTCAGCACGCTCGGATAGAGGTAGCCGATCGTCAGCCTCACCGCGCTCGGGGAGGACGCGCCGGAGGCGCTCATGCCTGCCAGAAGGGCGCGAGCTGCCCGCGCCGCACGAACAGCTCCCGCAGCGCCCACATCGCGGTGTACGTCGCGATGATCGTGAGTTCCTCGCCGGGCGGGGTCCGGCGCAGGCCC
>JAJYJR010000618.1 GCA_021789355.1 Chloroflexota bacterium
CCTGGCCGCCCGCCGGCCCACGTCGGCCGGTGCCCCCGGGCAGGGTCGTGGACGGACGCAGCCCTCGTCACCGCAGGGGCGCACCCACGGGCGGAGGCTGCCCTGGCATGCGCGGAGCTGACACCTGCGGTCATCGCCAACGCCACCGACGGGGACAGACTCGCTGGCCGACGACAACGCGGAGGTTGTCCCGGGTTCCGTTGAACTTTGAGGTGAGGGTCCTCCATCCGAAGCGTGCCGTGGCACGCTTCGGGAGACCGACAAGTCTCACAGGAGGACCCGATGGGATACTCGCACGCCACCACCAGCGCTGACCAGCCAGGGGCGCAGCTTGGCCACCGACGCCCCAGGAAGCCGGCTCCCCGCCCGCTCCCGGCATCGCTCCTGGGGCGGATCGACGGCCATCTCGCGACGTTCGCCGGCCACATGCGCGAGGGCCTGCTCGCCGCGTCGACCGCGGTCGGGCTCGAGGTGATGGCCGAGCTCATGGCCGCCGAGACCGACGCGCTCGCCGGCGCGAAGGGCAAACACCAACCCGATCGGCTCGCCTACCGCCACGGCTCCGAGGCGGGCACGGTCACCCTCGGCGGGCGGCGCCTCCCGGTTCGCCGGCCACGGGTGCGCACGACCGACGGGGCAGCCGAGCTGGCGCTCGCAAGCTATGAGGCGTTCCGCTCGGCCGACCTGCTCGCCACAGGCGTCGTCGCCCGGATGCTCGCCGGGCTGTCCACCCGCCGCTACGGCGCGGGCCTCGAGCCTGTCGGGGCGGCCATCGAGGCCCGCATGGTCGGCACCTCCCGCTCGGCGGTCTCGCGGCGCTTCCTGGCGGCGACGAGCGAGCGCCTCACGGAGCTCCTGTCGCGGCCGCTGGTCGACCAACGCTTCCTGGCCGTCTTCCTCGACGGCTTCGGTATGGGTGAGCATCTCCTCCTGGGCGCGCTCGGCGTGCGGGCCGACGGGGTCAAGGTCCCGCTCGGCGTGGTCGAGGGCACGACCGAGAACGCCGCGGTCGTGAACGCGCTCCTCGCCGACCTGCGCGAGCGGGGATTGGATGCCTCCGCCGGCGTCCTCTTCGTGGTCGACGGCGGCCGGGCCATCGGCTCCGCCGTGCGAGCCGTGTTCGGGCCAAGCGCCCTGGTCCAGCGCTGCCGTCGACACAAGGAGCGCAACATCACCGACCATCTGCCCGAGCTCGAGCGCCCGCTCGTCCTGCGGCGCCTGCGGGCGGCCTGGGCGGAACCGGATCCGGCCCGCGCGAAGGCGCAGCTCGAAGGGATCGCCCGCGGTCTCGCCCACGCCCGACCGGGCGCTGCCGCGGCGCTCCGCGAGGGGCTCAGCGACACGCTCACGATCAACCGCCTGGGCGTGACCGGCAGCCTGCGGCGGACCCTGGAGTCGACCAACCCGGTCGAGTCGATGATCGAGATCGTGCGCGATCATGCGACCAGAGTGAAGCGCTGGGAGTCGGGCGAGATGGCCCTTCGCTGGGCCGCCGCCGGCATGCTCGCGGCCGAGGCACAGTTCCGCCGGGTCAAGGGCTTCCGGGAGCTGCCGGCGCTGGCCGTCGCGCTCCGCCGGGCGGTGGGCCTGCCCGAGGGTGAGGAGGTCGCTATCGCCTGACCGTATCATTCAGCCACGGAGGCCCTCACCTCAAAGTTCCACGGCGATCGGGACATCCTCTGGGTTTCGTGGAGGCTCGAGTGATTGGGTTTCAGGCGGCCTCGCTCGCCTGTAGCCGCTGATGGTAGGCCGCCTCGAACTCGGCCGGCGGGACGTCGCCGCAGGCGCCATGGAGGCGCTCCTCATTCCACCAGGCCACCCACGCGGCGGTGGCGAGCTCGACCTGGTGGGCTGTGCGCCAGGGACCTTGGGCCCGGATCAGCTCGGTCTTGTAGAGCCCGTTGACCGTCTCGGCGAGGGCGTTGTCGTAGCTATCGCCCTTCGAGCCCACGGAGGTGACGGCACCCTCATCGGCCAGGCGCTCGGTGTAGCGGATGGCCAGGTATTGGGCGAATTCAACCAGTCGTCGCAACACCTCAGCAGTGAGGAGTTGCGATGGCTACAAAGGACCAGCGAGTTGTCTGGGCCGTGCGCGCTCGGATGCGCTCTCCGGGCCATCCACCTGGTTGGCGGCGCGAGCACCGGCAGGGGTTCTGGGGTGCGATCGCGCGCGGGCTTGCGAGCGAGGACGCCGCGGTGGCGGTCGGTCTCTCACCCGCGGTCGGGAACCGCTGGTTCCGGCAAGGTGGCGGTATGCGAACCGTCAGCCGCACCGAGCTCTCAGGCCGCTACCTCTCCTTCGCCGAGCGAGAGGAGATCGCCATTCTCAGAGCTCAGGGCTCCGGCGTTCGCGAGATAGCGCGCCGCCTCGGCCGCGGCCCTTCCACGGTCTCTCGGGAGCTGCGCCGGAATGCAGCGACCCGAGGCGGACAGCTCGACTACCGGGCCACGAACGCCCAGTGGCACGCCGACCGCCACGCCAGGCGGCCCAGGGCGGCGAAGCTGACGACCAATGCGGCGCTGCACCGCTACGTCCAGGAGCGTCTGGCAGGCATGATCAGCCGGCCCGACGGGACGGCCGTGCCAGGACCCCATGCCAGATGGAAGGGTCGACGGCACGGCCGTCGGCAGGACCGGCGCTGGGCCAAGTCGTGGAGTCCAGAGCAGATCTCACACCGTCTCCGGGTCGACTTCCCCGATGATGCATCGATGCGGATCTCCCACGAGGCGATCTATCAGGCGCTCTACGTCCAGGGCCGTGGAGCGCTGCGCCGGGAACTGACCGCATGCCTTCGCACCGGTCGGGCGCTGCGGGTGCCGAGGGTGAGGACCCAAGGCTCTGGCAAGAACTTCGTCTCCCCCGAGGTCATGATCAGCGAGCGGCCGGCGGAGGTGGCGGACCGGGCGATCCCGGGGCATTGGGAAGGCGATCTCATCGTCGGCCTGGACAGCTCGGCGATCGGCACCCTGGTCGAGCGCACGACCCGGTTCACGATGCTCCTCCATCTGCCACGAATGGAAGGGCACGGCAGCGAGCCTCGGGCCAAGAACGGTCCGGCGCTGGCCGGCCACGGGGCCGAAGCGGTCCGCGACGCGATCGCCCGCTCCATCGCTTCGCTGCCTGATCAGCTGCGCCGCTCGTTGACCTGGGACCAGGGCGCGGAGCTCGCCCAGCACGCCCGGCTGCGCATCGACACGGGGCTCGCGGTCTACTTCTGCGACCCGCACAGCCCCTGGCAGCGCGGCACGAACGAGAACACGAACGGTCTCCTCCGGCAGTACTTCCCAAAGGGCACCGATCTCAGCAAGCACGGCGCCGACGACCTGGCCGCGGTCGCCGCCGCTCTCAACACCAGACCCCGCAAGACGCTCGGCTGGAAGACGCCGGGAGAAGCCTTCGACGAGCTGCTACGCTCGAGTCAACTGGACGGTGTTGCGACGACTGGTTGAACCCAAGTTGACTGCCGCGATCGGTGTGAACCACGAGCCCGGACGCCGGGTGACGCTGCTCGAGCGCCATGCTGAGCGCGTCGCAGACGAGCGAGGCGCGCATGTGGTCGGCCATGGCGAAGCCCACCACTCGGCGGCTGGCGAGATCGATCGCAGTGGCGAGGTAGAGCCAGCCCTCGTGGGTGCGCACGTAGGTGATGTCGCCGACGTAGGTCCGATCGAGCGCGCAGGTGCCGGGGCCGAAGGCCCGGCCCAGGCGGTCGATCGCCGGCTCCCGCACGTTCGGGTCGGGGATCGTCGTCTTGGTCCAGCGCCGCTTGGCGCGGCCGACGAGCCCGTGGCGTGCCATCAGGCGCGCCACCCGCTTCCGGCCCACCCTGATCCCCCGCCGCTGCAGGGCCGCGGTGATGCGGGGCGCGCCGTAAGTGCGCCGCGAGGTCCGGTGGATCTCGACGATCGCGTCCCCGAGCCGCTCGTCGGCCAGGGAGCGGGCCGAGGGAACGTGCTGCTGCCAGACGCTGAAGGCGGAGCGGGAGACCTCGAACAGGGCGCACGCCTTGCGGACGTTGCGCGCTGCGACCTTCTCCGCCGCGATGAACGGGTACACGCTCACCGGGTCTCTCTGTTGCTCCTATGTCAAGCGGCCACGTCCACCTGGCGCTCGACGACGTCGCGGCGGGTGACCTCGTCGG
>JAJYJR010000619.1 GCA_021789355.1 Chloroflexota bacterium
CGGATTTCCAGAACTCCGGTCCGGCCGACGGTTCGCTCGTCAAGAGCGGCCTGTTCCTGCGGGAGTTCGTGACTCGCCCGTGGGTCCACCTGGACATCGGCGGCACCGGCTACCTTCGCCGGGGCGTGCCGTGGGCGCCGCGCGGTGCGTCCGGCGTGACCCATGCGACCCTCGTGCAGCTCGCCCTGGACGGCGCCACCGGCGCGTAGCGCGCGCAGCTGTCACGTGGCCGGGTGGCCGGGACCTGCGGCGCCCGGCCACCGGGACCACCGGCAGGGTTGCCCTCGCGCACCAGTCCGGGCACCATGCGGCGCGTGGACGGCATCAGCACCTGGGGACCGGCCGCGGTCCTCGGCATCGGGGGCGGCATCTACGGCTTTCTCGCCGATCGCCTGGCGGCGCGCTGGCCCGAGCACGAGGACGCGCGGCACAGGCAGGTCGACTGGAGGACCGCGCTCGTGGCGGTCCTGGCGGCTGGCGCGTTCTTCGCGCTGCCCGGCCGGTTCGGCTCTCCCCGGGATCTCCTCCTGGGCGCTGCGTTCTTCGCCGCGCTGGTCGTCCTGCTCGCCACCGACCTCGATCAGCGGCTGCTGCCCGACGAGATCACCCTGCCGCTGATCCCCGCCGCGCTGGTGGTGCTGCTGGCAGGATGGAACCCGGTCCTCGCCGGCAAGGAGCTGGGAATGGCGAGCGGGCTGGCCGCGGCGATCCTCGCCCCGCTGTTCCTCGGCGTCACCGGGACGCTCTTCAGGGGGGCGCTCGGGATGGGCGATCTCAAGCTCGCGGTGGGCCTGGGCCTCGCCTGCGGCATCTCGCAGCTGATCGCAGGATTCATCGTCGCGTCGCTGGCCGCCGGCGTCGTGCTCGTGGCGCTCCTGGCCACGCGGCGCCTCGGGCTCCGCAGTGCGATCCCCTTCGGGCCGATCCTGATCCTGGCCGCGTTCCTCGCGGTGCTGCGGCCCATCCCATGATGGCCGGCGGCCCCCGGGCGGGGCACCGCGCGTTGCGCCAACGTCATGCCTGCGGCTATGATGCGCGGAGCCGGAGTCGTTCCAGCGAGTCGTGCCCTCTCGCCTGAGCGACGCACCACCGGCGGGCAGGGACAGCACTGGCGCCACCAGCGGCGCCGCACGGAGTCGAAGCCTGCACGATGATGCGATGGGTCGAATAGGACACGCGAGACACGGGCGGCGCGCACTGCTTGCGGCGCTGCTCCTGGTTCCTCTTCTCTTCGGCTCCCTCGGCGGCGCGCCCACGGCCCGGGCAGATCCCCTGTCGGATGCGATGCGGGCGCAGAAGGCGCTCGAGGCGAAGATCGCCGCCCAGCGACAGCAGATCCAGGCCCTGCAGGCGAGCGAGGCGAACCTGCAGGGGGTGCTGGCGGCCACGGCCACCCAGCTCAAGGGGATCAACGTCCAGCAGTCCAAGCTGCAGGCGAACGTGGATGCCGCGCAGACGGCGCTCGCCGACGTCCGCGCGAAGTACACGGCGATGGTCACGCAGGTCGCCGATCTCGACGCCGCGCTCTCGGCGCTGGACAGCAAGATCGTGGCCGGCCAGCAGCAGCTCGCCGACGAACGCGCTACCCTCGCCAGCCACATCGCCGACGCCTACATGGTTCAGCAGACGTCGCTGCTGGAGCAGCTGCTCACCGCGAAGTCGCTGGCGGACGTGCTCGCCGACGTCGGGTACTACCTGCGCATCGGCAACCAGGACGCGCAGCTCGCCGCGCAGATCCAGCAGAACCAGCAGTCGCTCGGGGCGCTGCAGCAGGCCACGCAGGTGACGCGGACGCAGAGCCAGCAGGTGCGCCTGGCGACCTACCAGGCCAAGCAGGAGATGACCGGCCAGCGCAATACGCTGCTCGCCGCGCAGAAGCAGCTGAACGCCCTCGAGGCCCGGACCCGGGCGGTGCAGGCGGCACAGCTCACCGCCTTCACCAGGCTCAAGCTGACCAAGGCGCAGGCGGCCGCGCGGCTCGCCTCCGAGCAGAAGTCCCTCAACGAGCTGTCGGACCTGATCGCCCGGCTGGTCGCGGAGCAGCAGAACATCCCGTCGCAGTACAACGGGACGCTGATCTGGCCGATGCCCGGGGTGGTCAGCCAGGAGTTCGGCTGCACCGGGTTCATCGCCGAGCCTCCGCTGGGCAACTGCGCCCACTTCCACACCGGGATCGACATCGTCGCCCCGGAGTACACGCCGATTCGGGCCTCTGGTGACGGCACCGTCGTGTTCGTCGGACCCAACCCGTACGACCCGCCCAACCTCCGGGCGTGGATCGTGATCATCGCCCACTCGCAGAGCCTGCTCACCTGGTACGCGCACATCGACAACTACGCGCACCCGCCCGCCGTCTACAAGGGCGAGGTCGTGCAGCAGGGGCAGGTCATCGCCTACGAGGGAGACACCGGCAACAGCACCGGCCCGCATCTCCACTGGGCGGTGGAACTGAACGGCACGTTCGTCAACCCCAGGTTGTTCCTGTGATCCACTGCCCGCCGGACCGATCGGTCGGAGTCCCGCGGGCGGGTGTAGGATCGCGGGCGTGAAGGGCGTCCTGGCGGTCATCCTCGCGGGTGGAGAGGGCGAGCGGCTCTCGATCCTCTCCAGCGTGCGCGCCAAGCCCGCGGTGCCGTTCGGCGGCAAGTACCGCATCATCGACTTCACCCTCAGCAACTGCGTCAACAGCGACGTGGACAACGTCGTCGTGCTGACCCAGTACAACCCGCGGTCGCTGAACGACCACATCGGGGCGGGGCGGCCCTGGGACCTGGACCGCACCAGCGGCGGGATCCGCCTCCTCCAGCCCTACGTCGCGCGCGGGCGGCCCAACGAGTGGTACCGGGGCACCGCCGACGCGGTGCTGCGCAACATCGAGGTGGTGCGGCAGGCCCCCGGCGACACCGTGCTCATCCTGGCCGGCGACCACATCTACAAGATGGACTACCAGCCGTTCCTCGCCGCGCACCGCCGCCACCGCGCCGACGTCACGATCGCCGTCCGCACGGTGCCCATGGAGGACGCGCACCGGTTCGGGATCGTCACGCTCGACGAGGGTAACCGCGTGGTCGACTGGCAGGAGAAACCGCGGCTGCCGAAGAGCAACCTCGTGAGCATGGGGATCTACGTCTTCTCGAAGCGCGCCCTCCTCCGGTGGCTGGACGAGACCCGGACCGATTTCGGCGCGCACGTCATCCCGGCCATGCTCCAGGGCGGAGCGCGGGTTTTCGGCTACCGGTTCGACGGTTACTGGCAGGACGTCGGGACGATCGAGAGCTACTGGCAGGCCAACATGGACCTGCTCGACGAACGGCCCGAGCTCGACCTGTACGACACCGGCTGGCTCATCCACACCCGGTCGGAGGAGCGATCGCCGGCCAAGATCGGGCCCACCGCGAGCGTCCATCGGAGCATGGTCAGCCACGGGTGCGTGATCTATGGCACCGTGGAGCATTCCGTGCTGTCCCCGGGCGTGCGGGTGGACATCGGTGCCGTGGTGCGGGACAGCATCGTCATGTTCGACTCCGTGATCCGGGCCGGCGCCGTGGTCGATCGGGCGATCCTCGACAAGCACGTGTCGGTGGGGCCGAACTCGGTGGTGGGCGAGGGGCAGGACCTGACCATCGCTAACCGCCAGGAGCCCACCCGCCTCAATACCGGCATCACGGTGATCGGCAAGCGGGCCGTCATCCCGCGGGGCGTACGGCTCGGGCGCAACGTCAAGATCGCGGAGGGCGTGCGCGCCAGCGACTACCGCGCCCGCGCGGTGCCCAGCGGGCAGACGGTCGAGCGCCGGCGAGAGAGCGTCGACCACGCCGCCGCGGCCACGACACCCGGGCCCACCGGCACGGGGAACCCCGGCGGGCGCGGCGCGCACGGCAATGGGGGCGATCTCGGCTTGCCCGCGATGCTCCCCGGCGCGCTCGACTGACCGCCCGGTCCGTCCCCCTCCGGTCCCCACTCCACCCGGGAGCGTCGGCACTGTCCGGCTCGGCCGCACCGGTGGACGCGTGGCTCGAACAGCTCGGGCTTGCGCCGGCCGACCGCGTCGAGCGCGACGGGACCACGGCCTGGGACCTCCTGCTCGACGGGAGGCGCCGGTTCGATCTCCGCCTCACGATCATCTGGCAGCCCGGCGTGG
>JAJYJR010000620.1 GCA_021789355.1 Chloroflexota bacterium
CGCGGACGCGGGCGATGATCTCGGGACGCCGCACGCGGACGAGATCGTCGAGCTCCTCCCGCAGGCGCGCGAGGCCGTCGGCCGTGACGTGGACCGGCCCGGGCTGCCGGGACGGCGGCGGCGGGGCGGCGGCACGCCGCTGCGCCGCCGACGGAGATGTGGCGCCACGGCGCCGCGGCTCGACAGATGATGACGGGGCGGCGGCGTGCCGTGGCCGGTTCGCCGCCGGGGACGGTGCGCCCGTTCGACCCCCGGGCCGGGCGGCGGCGGCCGGGGCCTCCACGGTCCCGCGCCCTCGGCTCGTGCCGCCCGTGGCACGGCCCCTGGGTGCCATCGCGAGCTCGCTCGAGACCGCGTTGCCCGGCGGGAGGGTCACCACGCGGCGCGTCTCGACCCGCGGTGTGCTGGCCGGTGGGTCCAGGAGGTCGCCGGTGATGCCGTGGTCCTTGGGAACGCCGGTGGGCGTCGCCATGTTGGCGAAGGGCACCACGACCGTGGGATCGCGCAGGGCCGCTGCCACGGCAGGGTCGACGGCCTGCGCGAACGCGGCGAGGATCGCGTCCTCGTACTCCTCCGGTGCGTCGGTCTCTGCCCACCAGACGCGGGCCTGGTCCAGGCCGCGGAGGGTCATGAGCCAGCCGCCACCGGCATGCGGCGCCGGGTCGCCGAGCGGAGTCCGCACCAGCTCGCCGACGCGGCGGCCGATCACCTCGGCGGTCGACCCGACGTACAGCACCACCTGGTCGGGGAGCCAGAACGACGCCAGCCGCTGGGCCAGTTCCTTGCCGGCCGGCCGGTGTCCGTCCAGCGCCAGCGTCGGTACGCGCTCGATCCAGGTGCCGACGGGCGAGAGATCCACGGGTGCCCGGGCGAGCGGCGCAGGCAGTTCGACGAGATACACGCCCGGGCGCGTGCTGCGGACCGGCGACCCCCAGCGGACCGGCCCGTCGGGGAGGAGTCCCACCGCCCGCAGGAGATCCACGGCGCCTGCCGTCCGCCTGTTCACGTCCGCCACCCGTTCACCTCGAGCTCCCGATGCTGCTGCCGGCCACGGCCGGCGTCGACACGCCCGCGGCACGAGCCATGGCCACCCACCCTACGCGACCGGCGCCTCCTTGTCATGGAGGCGATCGCACGGCGGTCGGGCGCATCGGCGCGCGGGCAGGTGGCACCGGGCGTACGATCGGCACGGCGGCGCGACGGTTCGCAGTGCGACGGGAGAACCAGACATGCCGAAGGATCAGGGTCGGCGTGATCACCACGGGCATGGCGAGTCGACATCCGTGACCGCACCCGGCCCTCGGGTGGATCGCTCGGGCGACGCCGAGGATTCCCACGGGGAGGCCCACGAGGCGCACGCCCCGGTCGAGCGCAGGGCCTACGAGAGCGAGCTCGCCAGGCTGCAGGTCGAACTGGTCAAGCTCCAGGAATGGGTCCGCGCCCAGGGCTGGAAGGTCGTAGTCATCTTCGAGGGGCGCGACGCGGCCGGGAAGGGCGGCGTGATCCAGCGGATCACCCAGCCGCTGAACCCCCGCTACGCGCGCGTCGCGGCGCTCGCGGCCCCCACCGAGCGGGAGCGCACGCAGTGGTACTTCCAGCGCTACGTGGCGCACCTGCCGTCCGCGGGCGAGATCGTGCTGTTCGACCGCAGCTGGTACAACCGCGCAGGCGTCGAGCGCGTGATGGGATTCTGCACGGAGGACGAGTACCGCGAGTTCCTGCGGTCGTGCCCCGAGTTCGAGCGGATGCTCATCCGGTCCGGCACCACCCTGGTCAAGTACTGGTTCTCGGTCAGCGACGAGGAGCAGGAGCGGCGGTTCCAGGATCGCCTCGCCGACCCGACGAAGCGCTGGAAGCTCAGCCCAATGGACCTGGAATCACGGGCGCGGTGGGTCGAGTACTCCAGGGCAAAGGACGAGATGTTCGCCTACACGGACATCAAGCAGTCGCCCTGGTGGGTGGTGCCCTCCGACGACAAGCGCCGTGCCCGGCTCAACTGCATCCACCACCTGCTGTCGATGGTGCCCTACGAGGACCTGACGCCCGAGCCGATCGTGCTCCCGCCGCGCCAGCCGGACACCGGGTACGTCCGGCCCCCGATGAGCGACCAGACGTTCGTCCCGCAGGTGTACTGACCACACGGCGAGGCCCGGGGGCACGTGCGCTTCGGCGCCCTCAGCGCGCGACGATGGAAATCGGCCAGGAATGCCGCAGGATGACGCCGTTCGCGTCCACGACTACGAGGCGCAGCACGTGGGCACCGACGCTCCACGACGCGAACGAGACCCGCGGGCCGCTGCCGATCCGCCTGGCGTCGACGTACCAGCCCATCCGGTAGGGGTAGGCTCCACCGCTGGCCGTCGCCAGGGCGGTGACCCGCGTGCCGGCCACGATCCGGCCAGCGACACGGCCAGTCGCGGTGAGGGGCGGCAGGGTGTTCATGGCCGAGCCGGCCATGAACAGGACGGTGAAGTAGTCCCGGCCGTCGGCGCCCCGGTACGCCCCGACCCCGATCGCGTCGTAGTGGGTCCCCAGGATGTTCGCGCGATGCTCCGGCGAAGCCAGGAAGACGCGCTCGATCGTGGCGGTCGCGGCACCCGCCGAGGCACTGGTCCAGCCGATGTTCTCCGCCACGTAGGAGAACCTGATCCCCGTCGCGTGCATCACGTCGAAGACGGTCGTGTTCCCGGGCGGTATCTGGTGGCTGAAATACCCGCGCTGCGCCATGTCGCGGCTGCGCCAGCGTGCGAGCGAGGCGAGGCGCGCGTCCACCGCGAGCGGCGGCAGTCCTGCCGAGGCCCGGGCTCCGTCCGTGAGCGCGACGAGCAGCTGCTCGGCGGCGGGACTGTAGGCGCGGACACTCCAGGAGGTCGGTGCTGGCGGAAGGACGGCGGCGGATGCCTGCCCGGTGGATGGCGGTATCGCCACTCCGCTGGCGGGCAATCCGAGGGCGGCGATGAGCATCGCCGCAACGGCGGCGCGCCGCGAAGGCGCGAGACGTCGGCGCATAAAGAGAGACTCCCGTGCCCGAACGGCTCCCGGACGCTGAGAAACCGATCGGCGTTGCCTGCTGTCACCGGTACTGTGCCCCAAGACGCCGGACCCTGCTCGGTACGCGGGTATCGGCCCCGGCGGCGAGTCGGGCGCGTGCGAGCGGGCTGCGCGCGCCCGGGCAGGCTGCGCGCGCTCGGGCAGGCGCGGCAACCCGGCAGTTCCGGCCGGCGGCTACAGGCCCCGGTATCGATCGGCCAGGCGTGCCTCGATCTCGTCCGCGAGGGCGACCGCGGCCCGGCCCACCACCCGGTCCATGAGCCTGCCGAGCAGCGGCTCGCGCAAGCGGACGCGCGCCGCCTTCGCCGGCACACCGGCCAGCTCGGCCGCCACCTCGATGGCCCGCTCGATGTCGCCGATCTCGTCGACCAGCCCGAGTTGCAGCGCGCGCCGGCCGAGCCACACCTCGCCGGACGCCAGCTCCCGGACGCGCTCCAGCGGGAGGTGCCGGGCGGCGGCGACGCGCTCGACGAACGCCTCGTAGATGGCGTCCACCAGCTCCTGTTCCTTGGCGCGCTCCTCGTCGGACTCGTCGCGCCAGGGCGCGCCCATGTCCTTCAGGCGTCCCGCCTTCCTGACCGTCACGCTCACCCCGGCCCGGTCCAGCAGGCGCGGCACGCGCGGCCCCGCCGAGATCACCCCGATCGATCCGACGATCGCGTTGGGGTTCGCCAGGATGCGCCGCGCGGGCAGCGCGGCGAGGTAGGCGCCCGAGGCGCCTGTGCCCCGGATCGCGGCCACCAGCGGTTTGGCCCTGGCGAGGCGCTCGAAGGCCAGGAACAGGTCGTCGGACGCGGACGCGGAACCACCGGGTGAGTCGATGTCGAGGACGACCGCCGGAACCCGGCGCGAATCGCGGAGCCGTGCCGCGAGCTCGACCAGGCTCGCGCTCCGCCCCGCGCCGGCGATGGGACCGTACAGGCGGATCAGCGCCACGCGGCCGAATGGCACGCGCACATGAACGCCCGGCACGAGACGCGCCAGGCGATCGCGCAGCGTCCTGCCAGGGTCGGCAGCGGAAGGCGCGCGGCCCGGCGCCGCGCGGCCCGGCGTCGAGGGGACCGGCGCCGCGGGGTCC
>JAJYJR010000621.1 GCA_021789355.1 Chloroflexota bacterium
CCCACGGCTCGTCGTCCACGACGAGCACGAGCCGCCTCGTTCCCACCAGCGCCTCCTCCCCGAACCCGGACCGCCACCTCCCTGGCACCCCAGATGGTAGTCCGCGTGGCGGCGTCCCGTGGACGTACGTGGCGGCGTCCCGTGGACGTACCGGCCACGCGCGCGGGCGAGCGCCGGCTGCGGGTACCGGGCCCGCTTCACGCCTCCCCGTCGTCACCGTTACGCTGTCGTCCGGGCCGGTAGCTCAGCGGTCAGAGCAGGGGGCTTTTAACCCTCGTGTCCTGGGTTCGAATCCCAGCCGGCTCACCAGCTCATCCGGTGCGCGAACCTCCAGCGGGACCCGGTAGGCCGGGCGGATGTCGTCGGGAGACGACCCGGATCGCTGGCTGGGACTCCAGCTCGTCGAGGCGGGCCTGCAGGGCGCCCACCCGCTCCCGGACTGCTTCGGGTCGAGGTAGCCCGTCTCCGAAGGCGGCGTAGTAGCGCTCGATCCGGCGACGGACGTCGGCTGCCTCAGCCTGTCGCGCCGCGGACCCCGCTCACAATGACCTCTTCTCGGCCCAGGTGGCGCGTTGGTCTGTGACAGCACGACCGGGTGGGGTTGGAGGGAGCTCCCCTTTCAGGCAACGTGGAGACCGGCTGCCTGCATTGTCAATGGCCATCTGAAAGTCCCCACTGGCGGCCGTGAGAAGTCCCCACCCCGGAGACGTCGTCAGGCCCTCGGCGATGGCCCACCCGCTCTCGTTCTCGCTTCCTTCATGCGATTGGAGTCACCCGACGTCACGACGGTGACGGCGTGATGGAGCAGGCGGTCGAGGAGGGCGGCCGCGGGCTTCTTGCCGCCTCGGCGCAGCGTCGGTCTGCGCTCCGGCTGGGCGAGCGCGGCGCCGAAGTCGATGAGGACGTGCGGGTGGCGAGCGACGTGTGCGCCCTCACTCACTTGGACACCAGACAGCCGGTCACCGTGTTGCCGGTGCCGTCGTTGACCACGGTGTCACTGGGACCGGCGCAGGTGACCCGGGCACCGGTGGTCCACGCATCGAGCGCGATCCTGGCTCGGCTCCCGGTGGGCGTGAAGCCGCTGAGGATGTTGCCGCTGATCGTGCTGTCTGCGCTGTTCGCCAGGCTGATGGCCTCGTACCCCATGCCGCTGATCGTGTTGTTCGAGATGACGATGCCGCTGGTGTACGCGGCATGGATCGCCCAGTTGCCCAGACCCGTGCTCCGAGGGGTGCCGGCGCCAGCGACCACGATCTCGTTGGCGGTGACGGTCAGGTGGAGCATCGTGTCGCGGGGCGCCGCGTACTCGACGTCGATGCCGCCGAAGAGGATGCCGGCCGCCACGATGCGGTTGTGCGCGAGCAGCACCGTCGACGGGGCGTTGGCCGCGTGGTCCTTCCAGAAGAAGGCGCCGAAGTAGCCTGCCGAGGTCGCATCTGCATGGATCTGGTCGTAGGACTCCAGTACCGTCGCGCCGTCGAGGTCGAAGAACTGGCCGCCGCCCGAGTTGGTGAATGTGTTGCCGGCGGCGGGCGAGCCTCCGATCGTGGCGCGCCCCCTGAAGTGCGCCAGGGTGAACGCGCTGCCCACGTTCCGGGTGCGACAGGCGGTCATCTCGAATACACCGGCTGGCGCGGTGGCCTGGTCGACCACGACCGCGCTGTCGACGTTGACGCCGGGCACGCCCGGCGTGTTGAGGCCGCCGTCCGGACCGGAAGCTCCCTCGAACGACACGCGGCTGAACCACGCGGCGCCCTCCACCCGGACAACCCCGTCAAGCCATGTCACGTGCGGGCCGGTCGTGGTGGCACCCAGGTTGCCCCAGGGGTACGCCATGTAGGTGTTGTACCAGCCCTTCGGTACCTCGTTGGGCCTCCCCTTCGGAACCGGATTGGACTCCGTCACACGCAGCGAGAGGTCGGACACCGTGACGTCGCTGGCGCCCCCGAAGGTCAGGACGTAGGGGTACGGGTTGCTGGCGCTCGCGGGCCCGGTCCAGACGTCCTTGCCTACAACGTACCCCGGCAGCGCCTGGATGGTCGTCCTGTCCTCGCCGGCCCCGACGATGGTCCCGTGGAACCCGTTGGCGGCCAGCTGCTTCGTCAGATACGTCCCCGCCGACAGGCGCACCGTGCAGCCCTCGCCGCCCGGCACGCAGGCGTCGAGCGCGGTCTGCAGAGCCACGGTGTCATCGTGTCCGTTGGGTGGCGGCGCCACAGTCCCCCCAACCAGTGTCGTGGTGCCGCGGAACGCGACGAGGGCGGCCCCCGCGCCGACCAGGATAAGGACGGCCGCGGCCGCGAGCGCCAGCCTTGCGGGCGCGCGCAGCGCGACGTGCGGACGCCACCCGAGGGCGCGGCGGCGCTGTGGCGTCCGTTCGACGATCCCGAGTGCCCGATCAATGGCACGATCGGGGACCTCGTCCAGCCCTTCTGCGAGCCAGCGGTCGAGGAGCCGTTCGATCTCCGGGTCGCCGCTCATGCCCCACGCCCTCCGACAACTTCGCGACGGGCGTCCGCCTCGAGGGCGGCGCGCATCGCCGCATGCGCGTAGTGCAGTCGCGAACGGGCCGTCCCGGCGGGGATGCCGAGCGTCTCGGCGATCTCGTTGGGAGCCAGCCCGAGGTAGTGGTGGAGGACCAGCATCGCGCGTTGATCCGGCGGCAGGCGCCGGAAGCCCCGCTCGAGCTGGTCCCGGTCAGCTAGCGCGATGGAGCCGTCCATGACCGCGGGTCCGTCGAGTGGGAGGCACCGGACGTAGGAGCCTATCCGCCGCGTGCGCCGCAGCTCGACGAAGCACGCCCGGACGAGGATGCGACGCAGCCAAGCTTCGCAGCGGTCCGGATCGCGGAGCGTCGGCAGCTCGCGCCAAGCGATCACCAACGTCTGCTGCACTGCGTCCTCGGCTCGGTCATAGTCCCGCAGTATCCGCTGCGCCACCGCGAACAACCCGTCGCCGGATGTGCGCGCGAGGACGCCAAAGGCCTCCCGGTCTCCCCGCTGCGCCTGCCTGACGAGGTCCCTATCCACGGCCTGCTTCCTTGGCCTGTCTCCTCCGGCGGCGTGGTCCCACGGGACATTTCGCCTAATGATGAGCGTTCGGTGGCGCACCGCGCGCTCAATCTGTCCCCTGGCTCAGCGTCGTCGCATCAGGGGCTGAGAGGCGCCCGTTCCCCGGCGCGGTAGGCCTGGTAGGCCGACGTCTCGACCACGGCGACCGCCGCGTCCTGGGCGGCGAACAACGGCGCCCGTTCCCCGGCGCGGTAGGCCTGGTAGGCCGACGTCTCGACCACGGCGACCGCCGCGTCCTGGGCGGCGAACAACGGCGCCCGTTCCCCGGCGCGGTAGGCCTGGTAGGCGGCCGCGGCCTGTTGGGATGTCTCGGCTGTGGTCGACGTGGTGGTGCTGGGCGCCGCCGCTCGACTGATCGCCAGGACGACGGCGATGCCGCAGATCGCCGTCGCAGCGATCAGGACCCAGCCGGGAATGTGCGGCGCGTGCACGGGCGTGTGGATGGACGGCGCATGAGTGGTCATCGACTGCCTCCCTCCAGAGCATCTTGAGCGACCCGCCTGGCCGCTCTACCCCGTATGAGGGCGCTGCGGAACGTGGCGTTCAATCTTGGGTGCCCGCTGAGAGGCGGGCGCTGGGCGCCACCGCGCCCGGGATCCCGATGGACTGTCCGAACCTGCAGCCGCCGCAGGGGTCAGGGCCTCGGTTACCATCAGAAGGCGATGGCGCGGGCTGAGATCGGGACTGCCGGTTAGCGTCCGCCTGGCAGGGGACGTGTTCAGAGTTGCTGCGCAGCCGCGCTCGGCTCCGGAGGCGGGCGGCCGCCGCGATTGAGTAGCAGCCTCGCCCGAACGACCTCTTTTCGGCCCAGGTGGCGCGTTGGTCTGACCGCGGGTGCGGTGCCTCAGCGGACGTATTCGGCGAGGTGCTGGCCGGTGAGGGTGCTGCGGGCGGCGACCAGGTCCGCGGGCAGGCCGGCAAAGACGACCCGCCCACCATCGTGCCCCGCGCCGGGGCCGAGGTCGATGATCCAGTCGGCGTGCGCCATCACCGCGAGATGGTGCTCGATGACGATCACCGACTTGCCCGCGTCCACCAGCCGGTCGA
>JAJYJR010000622.1 GCA_021789355.1 Chloroflexota bacterium
ACCTCCAGTCCACCAGCTCGGCGTTCCCGCAGCTGACCAAGGTGGTGGTCGCGTCGTCGCAGACGGTTGGCTGGGGGGACACGCTCCCGGAGGCGCTGCAGGCGGTCGTCAGCGGCGCCGGAACCGGCGGCCAGTCGACCACGGGGAACGGGACTGGAACGGGCGGCGGCCCCACCGGCTCCGGCACCACTCCCGCCCCCTCGCCGGGCCCCGGCGGCCTGCCCACCGACGCGGCCGGCCTCATCCAGTACATCGACACCCATTTCGCGGCGGCCAAGGCGGACCAGGCCAGCGGCGACTTCGTGGGCTACGGCCAGCAGATGCAGCTCGTCCAGTCGGCGCTCAACGCCCTGAGCGCGCTGAACGCCGTGGCGTCGACTCCGCCGTAGTCCGCCGCCGCGAGCCTGCCGGCCGCGAACGCGTCGAGCCTGGCGCGGCGCGCTTGGGCGCGACCCGCGTCACGGGTCCGCGTCGCCGGTCGACTCCCCCACGGGCTCCTGCCCTGCCAGCAGCGGTTCACCCTCGAAGGCCCACCACGCGGGGTGGATCAGGAACGAGAGCAGCGCGTCCCGCCGGTCGAACTCCGTGGACGCCATCTGCAGAGGCCGGTTCCAGCGACCATGCGAGTCGGTCAGGTAGTAGCGGTTCCTGATGAAGTTGGCCTCGTAGGTCAGGCCCAGAGAGGCCATCGATACCGGCCGAAGCTCCACCCGCAGCGCGCGCCCGGATGAGCTATCGGTGCAGGCGATGGTCCGCGACGGCGCCCCGTGCTCCGGGCGCGGCGCCTCCAGGAAGAGCTCGCCGTTGTTGTAGGCGCAGGTCCGGCAGAGTGGGTCGCCGTGGGCCGCCGTTCCCACCACGTCGAAGCCACGGCGCCGGAGGAACTGCAACTCGGCCGACAGGACCTCGACCGGATCCCGGCCGGTCTTCAGGCCGACCGTGATGGCGTTGTTGTGGAGGCCGATCTCGTGGCCAAGGCGCTGGATCCGCTCCAGCGCCCGCAGGACGTAGCGGGTGGGCGGGCCGGAAAAGCCCCGCCGGTAATACCAGTCCGTGTGCAGCACATAGTAGCTGGCGCGGTAGCCGTGGGCGGCCTCCCATTCCGCGAAGCGCACCGCGTTGTCGATGTCGGCGTCGGTGTCGTGGCGCAGCACCACGAGTCGCGGCGAACGCCGCTCCGGCGGCAACTCGAACAGCGCGCGAACAGGTATCACGGCCTCCGCCTGGCGGAGGATCGCGTCGAGTTGTTCGAGGTCGGCGGGCCCGAAGGCGCGCCGGCGGACGAGCACGCCCTGCCGATCCGCGAGGAGCGCACGGGGGACACCGTCGGTCTGGCGCTGCGCGGCCAGGTGACTCCGCACCGCGCGAGCGAGGGCGCGGACCCGCGCGTCCAGGGTCATCGCGGCGGCACCATCTCGGGCATGCAACCACCTTCCACGGCGCTCGGCCGCCCTGTGCGGAGCGCCGCGGGTCCCCGAGAGCCGACGTACGCTAGCATGGCGTGCCCGATGACGTCGTACCCGCCGCTGACCATCAGCTTCCTCCGCGAGGACACCGCGGACCCCCACTGCGTCCAGTATCCCGACCGGTTCTACGCCCAGTTCACCGCCCAGAGCGCGCGCGACCCGCGGGTGGGCAGGTACGAGGATGGCTGCTCGATCCTGGTGACGCCGCCCACGTTCGACACGTACTGGGGCTCGTCCCACGCGTACTGGATGCGGCAGAAGGTGCGCCGGGCCGGCCGCGAAGGCTACGTCTTCGCCCCCATCGAGCGCGACGTCTACCTCGACGACATCTTCGCGATCAATACCTCGATGCCGGAACGCCAGGGGCGCCCGATGGGCGAGGCCTACCAGGTGCCACCGGCCCCGCGAGGCCCGCTCCCCGACTTTCCCTGCCCGCGCCACGCGCTGCGCCAGTACGGCGTGCTGCGCGAGGGCCACCTCTACGCGTATGCGTGGGTCTACGTGATCGGCGAGATGTGCCTCTTCTCGACCATCCTGGGCCACGGCGAACACATGAAGTCGGGGATCATGTCGCTGCTGGTGGCCGAGGCGGTGCGCGACCTGATGGCCGGTGCGGACCTGCGCTACGCGATGTACAACCTCCACGCGTCCGGCACGGACGGGCTGCGCTTCTTCAAGGAGCAGATGGGGTTCCAGCCGTACCGCGTGACCTGGACGATGGGGGACGGCACCGACGAGGAGCGGGCGGCGGCGCGGGCCACGGCGGTGGAGGAGGCGATGCGCGCGGCGGCAGATGCGCGCCGGCGCGATGGAGCCCTGCGGCCAGCCCCGGCGACGCTTCGGCGACTGGCGCAGCGCGTGGGGCGGCTCATCCCCCGCGGCTGAGCGGGCGCCGTCACGGCGCTGACCGCGCAGGCTGGCCTGCCGTGACCCCGAGCGATCGCATGACCCCCAGGTACGCGTCGGCCTGGCGCTCCCAGTTGTAGGTGGCCCGCGCGGCCGCGAAGGCACGTTCGCGGAAGCTGCGGCGCCGCGCCTCCGGCGCGTCGAGAATCGCCCGGATCGCCCGGGCGATGCCGGCCGGATCGTCCGGGTCGCAGAGCACGCCCGCGCCGGTCTCTCGCACGATCGGCGCCATTCCCGGCAGGTCGCTGGCAACCACGGGGACGCCCGCCGCGAGCGCCTCGAACAGCTTGTTCGGGGTGGTCAGCTTGTGGTTGAGGGTGTTGCCCTCGATCGGCATCGCGGCGACATCTGCGGACGCGACCCAGTCGATCAGGGACTCCGGGGGCACGCCCGGCACGACGTGCACCCGGGTGGCGTGCGGCAGGGCGGCCGCCTGCGCCTCGTAGGCCCCGAAGCGCGGCCCGAACCCCATCACCACCAGGTGCGCGCCGGGGACGAGCGCGATCGCCTCGAAGAGCCGCTCGATCCCGCGGTGGGGGAAGAGGTACCCGTGATACAGCACCACCGCCGCGTCCGGTTCGAGCGAGAGCAGCTGGTGGAACCGGCGCGGCCGGCGTGGGCCTCCGAGCTCGCCCGGGGCCGGGGTCAGCGGGGCGGGCGGACAGTTCATCACGATCGTCGGTTGGAGCCCGAGCCGGCGGGCGAGCGCGTCCGCATAGGGACGGCTCACGGTGATGACGGCGTCGGCCGACTGGGCCCAGGTGCGCTCGCGGCGCGCCAGCAGCCACCGCCATGCCCGTGGCAACCGCGCGAACCGCCCGCTCTCGACGTGGATCTCGAGCGAGTCGTAGAGAACGCGTCCGCCGCGTCGGGCCCGGAGACGCAGCGCGACGGGGAGCATCACCAGGCCGTCGGCCTGCCAGACGTCGGCGGGCGGGGCGACACGCTCGACCGCCGCCGCCCAGCGGCGCGCCACCACCTGGTAGCGCAGCGCCTGCATGAGCCGGCCCGGGCCGTCGAGCAGAAGGCGCCGCGCCGCCAGGCCGGGGCGCGACGACGTGCCGGGACCGGGCGATCGCGGCTCCGTGCCCGGTGCGGGTAGCCGCGGCGCCGGCAGCCAGCGGGGTTCGGGGGGAGGCGGCACCCGGAGCAGCTCGTAGCCCTCCCGAACCTCGCGATCCGGGAGACCGGGCGCCGCGCGAGCGACCCAGGTGACCACGCAGCCGGCCTCGAGGAGCGTCCGGGTCATGCGCATGGCCCGCGAGTTGTGCTCGGCGGTATTGGCGAACAGCAGGACGACGCGAGGCCCCGGGATGGGTCGGTCGCCCATCACCGTCCGCCGTCACCCACCAGGTCGCGGTAGAGCCCGGTCAGTCGCGCGACCTCGGTCTCCCAGTTGTATCGCTCGTGCGCAGCCCGCAGACAACGGCGGCGCAGGTCGGCCAGTGCATCCGCCGGCAGCTCCAGGATCGATCGGATCGCGCGCGCCACGTCGGCCGGATCGGCCGGATCGCAGGTGGCGCCGAGGGGGGCGTCCGGGTCGGTCAGCACGATGCGATGCATCTCGGGGAAGTCGCTCACCACCACCGGGACGCCGGCCGCCAGGCTCTCGAACAGCTTGTTGGGCGTCGAGAGGTAGTGGTTCAGCGTCGATCGCTGGATCGGCATCACGCCCACGTCCGCCGACGCCACCCAGGGCGGCAGCTCGTGCGGCGGGACGGCATCCAGTACGTGGAGGCGGCCT
>JAJYJR010000623.1 GCA_021789355.1 Chloroflexota bacterium
TGCTGCTGCTCGGTGGCGGAGGTCGAGGAACGCCAGACCGCCACCACGCCGAACACCAGCACGGGGAGCAGCGCCACCGTCGCGAGCGCGAGGAAGAGGCGGGACCGGAGGGATAGCCGGCTCACGGGTCACATCCGCCGGCTTCCGGGGCCGCCCTCATGCGGCGAGGATATCAGCCCGGGGGTCCGATGGAAGGGAACGGAGCGGCGGGCTCGAGCATGTGCGGGCCGGGATCAGGCTAGCCTCAGGGACGGGACAGTCCAGTGGCTTCCGCGGCGTTGCTCGTGATCCTTGGGGGCAGCTCTCGATCCTTGCCGGACAGCGCTGCCAATGGCAGACGGCGACGGGGCGCGGTCGGTCGTTGCTGGGGGTGAAGGCCGAACAGTGGGCGCTTGTCTGTCCGGAGCCCTTGCGACGGGCGGAACGGCCAACTGCCGGCGCCCCAAAGCGATGTGCGGCCGGGCGCTGCTCTTTGTAGCCAACCTGACGAGCGGCTGGTTCAGTGAACCAGTTGCACCGCCAGCGGTGCGCCGGCGAACCCGGATGTTGCCCCTCCGGAGGATCCGGCCGCATAGGGTGACGTGGGACCCAGAAAGAACGGCTGTCTCCAGACGCCCTGAAGGTCCTTGCCGCCGTCGCAGCCTGTGATCTGGAAGCCCGTGAAGCCGACGATGTGGTAATACGCGTTATCCCCCGTACCACCAGCCGTGTCCCACACTGGGATGACAACGGTAACACCCTTGGCGACGTACCAGTCGCAGTTCGCGCTGACCTTGTTGCCGGGCAGACTGCCGATCAAGTCCACGCTGCCGGACAAGCCCACCTGTGTGCAGCAGCCGTGAGAGTTGCCAGGGGTCGGGTCATTCACGCCACCGCCGTGACCGATCTCGGTCTGGAGAGATGGTTTGGAAGGGTCGCATCCGCCGTCGGCCAGCATCCCGAGGTCGTTGGACCAGTCGCACTTGTTGCCGTTGCCGTCGATCCCGAATTTCAGCCAGCCAAAGCCGCCCGGAACGTTCAGGGTGCCCGGCGTCAGAACCGACGGATCGCAGGCGCCGCCGCCGCCGACGTTGGTGGTCACGGCCCCGGTACATGGAGACCTAGTTCCATTCCCGCTGATGTTGTTGAAGAATGCCTCAGCAATGCCGGCCGGGAAGACGTTTCCGCTCCCATTCTCAGCGGCCCACTGGCTCGGACTTCCTGCGGCATAGCCACCGGTCGCCGTGGCGCTGGCACTGGCTGTCCAGGACCCGACGAGCGATCCCACGAAGAAGGGGGTCCACGTGCGACTCGAGCCCACGATGACGCCGACCGCCTCGAGCGGGACATTGGCGGCCGTCTGGGCCGTGGGGATGTGCCCGTTGCCCACGTAGCTCGTCGCGAGATTGCCGCTGGTGCATGCCTGTGCGTTGCCGCTGCTGTCGGCGCAGGCATACCCGCCGTCGCTGTTCACGTACCTGGGGCCACCGGCCGGGTTGCCGGTCGAAGGCGGACCAAACTGGATTGGAGCACCGCCGTTCGCGGCGATCGACTGCGTGATGGCCAGCTGGACGTTCGCGTCGTTGCCGACCGTCGTGTTGCCCCCGATTGCCTCGGCGATGATCTTGGCGCCCGCGAGCGCGGCGAAGTCTGCCGCGTTCTGCGACGCTCGCGACTGGGCGAGTGCATAGCTGCCGTCGATGACGAGGCCGATCGCTGGGATGGCGACGAGCGACATCACGAGGGCGAACAGCACCAGCGTCTGTCCTCGCTGACGACCGCGCTGGCGAACATGCCGTGCCATCTCTGACTCCTAGTTGATGACCATGGTGGCCGACCCCGAGGCGGTGATCGGTCCCGAGAACGAGCCGGACGAGCCGGCGCCCAGCATGAGCGGTATCAATGTGCCGACCGGCGTGATCGGGTTGTAGGTGAGCTCCACCCGCACCGACACCACGTTGCCGGTGATGCCGGTGCTGGTCGTACAGGGCGTGGCTGTCGGGTGTCCCGGCGACCCCCACTGCGGGTCGGTTGGGGCGCTACCAAGCGCGTTGCAGCTGATGTAGAGCGCACTGACATTCCCGAAGGGGGTCACCATCCGGTTCGCCGCCGCGGTGACATCGTCAGTCAGTGCCGACGCATTGGCCGGACACACGGGTCCGCCCACCGTGTTGCAGTTCGCGGCGGTCGATGTCAGCCAGCTCGCCTCGACGGCGGCGACACGCGCGCCCTCGCGGGCCGCCTGCGACAGCACGCTCCGCATGTAGACGTAGCGGCCGGCGTCGATCATCCCGAACAGCACGACGAGGAAGATCGGGATGACGATGGCGAACTCGACGAGTGCCTGACCGCCCGCCCGTCGGGACCGCCTCGCGGCGCGCGCGGGGACCATCGGCTGCACCCTCATTTCGAGGGTTGCACGGTCGTCGTCGCCGTGTCCGTGCACGAGCCGTTGGTGATCGTCAATGACACCCCGTAGCTTGGCCGGCCGGAACCGTTGTTGCTGGGCACCGGGTACTGGACGATCCCGGGGGCCTGAAGCGTGCTCGTCGCGGGGCTGGCCTTGCTTGTCGTGTCGGTCGTGTCGAAGGCCCAGTTCCAGCTGACTGGCTGGGGCGACCCCGTGTACGAGCCCGTGAACGTGATCTGGCCGCTGCCGTCATTGACGGCGGTGATCTTGGCCACCATCGTGCAGACCGGCGTGGGGGTGGGGGTCGGCGTGGGGGTCGGTGTGGGACTGGGAGTGGGCGTGGGGGTCGGGCCTGCGGTGCTTACCGTCACCGTCGTCGTGGCGGTTGCACCAGGGTCAGGATTGGCCGGGTTGGTGACCTGCAGCGTGATCGTATAGGTGCCCGAGTTGGCGTAGGTGTAGGTGGCAGTCTGGCCGGTGACGGGTGGGTTGGGGGTTAGGCCGTCGCCCAAGTCCCAGTTGTAGCCGGAGATGGCGCAGTCGCCGCTGCTCGGCGTGGAGGCCGTCGCGTTGAGGGTCACGGTCAGGCCGCTGGCCGTGTACGTGAAGCTGGCAACCGGCGGCGTCGTGCACGTGGTGGAGCCACCGGTCCCGGTGGCCGCGAGGCTGGTCACAGCCGCAGTGGCCTGGGCGCCGATCTTGAAGTTGCTCCCGAATCCCCCCCAGAGCAGCCCGAAACCAGTCTGCAGGAACGGCGTGAGGAAGGTGAACTTCTCGCTCACGGCGACCGTGATCGTGTTGCCGGTCCCGGTACCGCCGGCCGCGCTAGCGCAGCTGATGGGAGTGTTCGGCGCCGACGAAGCGGCGCAGGATGGGACCACGGAAACCGGGTTCTCGCCGGTCTGGGACTGCGCGTCGGTCTCCTGCACGGCGTGCGTAGTGATGCCGGGCGTGTCTGCGGGGTTGACCGACCCATACGCGGCACCTTCCCGGGCGGCGTTGGTCACCTGGATATACGTGAAGAACAGGCGCCCGAAGTCGATCGCGATGAGCAGCACGAAGATCATCAAGGGCAGCACGAATGCGAATTCGACCAGCGCCTGGCCGCGAGTCCGGGGACATAACGGAGCGAGGGCGCGCCGGGCGAACGGGCGGGAACTGGATCGACCCATAACCCGGTCAGTGTGGCGCCCCAGTACTTGCAGATGGAATTGCGGTGGGACCGGTACGTTCCGATGCGAGGGCATGCCCCGAAAGTACCGGTGCGCACCGGCAACGGAGGTGAACAGAGGGCCGACGCGCAGGCCAGCGGCGGCAGCAACGGGCAGCGGGCCCCGATCAGCCCGCGAAGGGCGATTGCGGCTGTCCCCAGTCGGTGTGGGTCCTACGTGCGTCCCCGGTCGGTTGGCGGCGGTGCCTCGAGCGTCACCTCGTCGGCGCCTGCCCGGCGCAGCCGGTACCCCGAACCCCGGATCGTCTCGAGGTAGACGGGATGGTCCGGGTCCGTCTCCAGCTTCTGGCGCAGACGGCGCATCGTGACCCACACGTAGGAGGGATCGGGCACCTCGGCGTCCGACCAGCCGCGGGCGAGCAGCGTCTCGGTGGACACGACGTGGTCCAGGTTGGCGGCGAGCGCATAGAGCAGCCGCGACTCGGCCGGGGTCAGTGACACGACCCGGCCGTCCACGATCGCGCGCCGCTTCTGCAGGTCCAGGATCAGCGA
>JAJYJR010000624.1 GCA_021789355.1 Chloroflexota bacterium
TCCTTTCGCTCCGTGGAGCGTGCCCCGGGCCATTCCCTGCGGCCCGGCCTGCGTGCGACCCCCACTCTATTGTCCTGTATTCCTATTGTCAATGGAGCAACCGAGGATCACCCCAGGCAGAGTCGGGGCACGCCGCAACCACCGGCGGATTCAGGGCGTGCTGACACCGGGCGACGGCCTAGCACGCAGTGGTGGCTTCGCCGTGGCCATCCTTTCGGGACGGGCCCCCGGAGCCGTGTGCCAGCGTCACAACGGGGCGGTAAGGTCTGCGCTATGCAGCTCGTCTCGGCGAAGTTCGGCATGATCGTCCTGCTGGCCAGCCTGGCGGTCGTGCTGGGCGCCTGCTCTGGGGTCCCAAGCGGGGCCTCTTCGGCGAGCGCTGCCGCCCCGATGTCGAGCGCCTCCCCGCTCGGCGCTATGGGATCGACCGCAGCGGGCTCGACCGGGTCGCCTGCCGCGGGCGTCGTGTCCTGCAGCGCCGCGTCGCTGGTCGCACAGGGCGGACGCCAGGGCGAGAGCGGCATCGCGCACGGCGACGTGGCGTTCACCAACGCAGGCGACGCGCCCTGCTCGCTCGCGGGTGCACCCGCCGCGGTCGCGCTGCTGCGCGCAGATGGCACCCAGCTGCAGGTCACGCTCATGCCGCCCACCTCCTCGGCCGGGCCCCTCATAGTGCTCAAGCCCGGCGTCGAGCAGGCAGCCTGGCTCGTTGTGTACTGGGCGAACTGGTGCGCGGCAGGGCCGGGCCCGCTGCGCATCCGGATCACCCTGGGCGGTGGGCGGGGCACCGTCAGCGCACCGTTCGACGGTCCGCCCGACTACGACTATGTGCCACGCTGCGATCAGCCCGATCAACCTTCGACGCTGCAGAGCGACACGTTCGGGCCGGGCGGCTGATCCGTCGCGCGGTCGATGGGGCAGGCCCTCCCGGTCCCGGTGCGAGCCCGTCCGGTTGTCCGCACCCAGACGCGGTCGCCTTCGCTCAGGCAACCATCGCGCGGCGCCAGCCTGTCGGGCTCGCTGGTTACCTAGGCCCCAAGTCCTCTCGCCCCGACCATGAACTCCCCTTCGACGGCGGTACCACCGGCCGGAGCAGCTCTGGCGGCAGCACCCTTCGGGCAAGGCGCAGCGGGAAAGCCTCACACGCAGAGCGATATATATGCTATAAACATAGCATGGATGCGAGCCCCCCTGACCGCTACAAGCGGCCGTTTCTGGTGCAGCTCACGCCGTCGGAGTCCGACTTGCTCGATCGCCTGGGCCTCCGGCACGGGACCAAGCGCAAGGCGGTGGTCGATGGGTTGCGACTCCTCGAGTCGGACGAGCTAGCGGCCCTGCGAGCGCGCGTGGCCGACTTCGAGCAGGCCCGGGCCACCGCCGCCTCCGAGGCCCACAGCACGGCCGCCGCGCGGGCCGCTGACGTGGGCGCGGTGCGTGGCGAGCTGAAGCAGGCGACCACGCAGCTGCGGACGGAGCGCGCCGCGCTCAAGTCGGCGAAGGCCGAGTTGCGGACAGCGCAGCAAGGGCTGGCGACCGCGCGGGACCAGCTCGTGGCGGCGCAGCAGGAAGCCCGCCAACTGGCGGCGCGCCTGCCCCATCATGCCTTCTGCGCGGCCTGCGGCAAGCTCGTGCCCGAGGCCGAGTGGGCCGAGCAGCCAGCTCAAGGGGGCGGCGTCTACCTGTACCATCAGCCGCACGGCTTCCGGCCCAAGGCGGCCTTGACGCAGGGCCCCAGCCTGCTCTTCTGGCTAGCGACGCCGCGGGAGGCGGTACGGTGAGCGAGCGGCACACGTCCGACGAGCTGGGCGAACCAGCGATCACGCTTCCACCACCCTTGGACAACCCGCTGGTCGACCTCCTGCTCCTGATCGTCCTGATCCTGATCGCGATCGGCGGGGGCCTGAAGCGGGCGATCGCGCCCAAACCCGCGCCGGTGCGGACGATCCGCCTCGGCGAACCGCAGTTCGCCCCCCTGTCGGCGCAGGACGAGGCGGACGCCGCGCACCTGCTCGGGTCGAGTTTGGCCGACCTCTGGGCTGCGGCCCCGGAGACGCCGCAGTGACCGCGGGCACGCCGGTGCGGGTGGCGACGTATTGCCGCATCAGCACCGACGAAACCAACCAGCCCTACTCGCTGGGAGCCCAACGCGACCGATTGGACGCGTACGTGGCCAGCCAGCCGGAGTGGCGCATCGTCGAGCGCTACGTCGACCGGGCCTCGGGCAAGAGCCTGGAGCGTCCAGACCTGACCGCGGCTCGTGCGGCCGCGGCGGCAGGCGCGTTCGATCTGCTCCTCGTCTATCGCGTCGATCGCCTGAGCCGCAACCTCGCCCAGCTGGGCACCCTCATCGAGGAGCTGCAGAGGGTCGGCGTCGCCTTCCGCTCGGCTACCGAGCCCTTCGACACGGCCACCCCGGCCGGCCTCATGATGATGCAGATGCTGGGGGTCTTCGCCCAGTTCGAGCGTTCCTCGATCGTCGAGCGCATCGCCGCCGGCATGGAGCGCAAGGCCAAGGGCGGCGGCTGGACGGTGGGGACCTACCCCTATGGCTACCACAAGCTCAACGGCACGCCCGGCCTCGTGGCTGATCCGGTCGCCGCGCCCGTGGTACGGGAGATCTTCCGCCGCTATGCGGAGGATCGGCAGGGTTCGGCGGCCATCGCCGCAGAGCTGAACGCCCGCGGCCTGCGCACCCGCTACGGCGGGCCGTGGTCGCGCACCGCGGTTCTCGATGTGCTGCGCAACCGGGTCTATCTCGGCGAGGTGCCCTTCCGGGGCGTGTGGTACATCGGGAACCATGAGCCGCTCGTCGATCAGGCGCTCTTCGAGGCGGCCGTCGCGATCCTGGCCCGCCGCGCGGCGGACCACGGGACCCGGCGCAGGGATGGCTCGGACTACCTGCTCTCCGGGCTGCCCATGGTGTGCGACCGCTGCGGGCATCGCCTGATCGGGGCGGCCGCTCGTGGTCGCGGCGGGAAGCGCTACGCCTACTACACCTGCTACTCGCGCAGCCGGTACGGGCAGAGCGGCTGCGATCTGCCGCGTCTGCGCAAGGACGAGTTGGAGGAGGCGATCCTCGGCCAGATGAGCACGGTCTACGCCGATACCTCGCTCATCGGGGCCGCCCTCGCCGAGATGGAGGCTGAGATGCGGCGGTTCGGGGCCGCCCACGACGAGCGACGCGCGGCGCTCGATGCCGAGGCGGTCGAGCTGCGCACCCGCATCGATCGCTACTTCGCGAGCTTCGAGGCCGGCCAGTTGAGTCCCGAGCTGTGCCAGGCGCGGGTCGCCGGGTTGCAGGCCCGCATCCAGGCCATCGAAGACGAGCGGGCCGCGATCGTCGATGCCGCAGCCGGGCCGCCGCTCGGGCCCGACGAGATCGCGCTCATCTCGTGGTCCCTCAGCGAGGCGCTCGGCGGGATCCTAAGACAGGCCCCGACGCCGCGCACGAAGGCCCTGCTGGGCCTGCTGATCGAGGAGATCCGGGTCGTCTCCCCGACCGACATCCGACCGACCTACCGGGTGCCGACGACTGTGCCGACCGCAACCGCATCTGGTGCGGCTGCGGAGGAGGGGGCGGTTCGCAATCAGGATGAGATGGTGGAGATGAGGGGACTCGAACCCCTGACCCCCGCGATGCGAACGCGGTGCTCTCCCAGCTGAGCTACATCCCCACCGAGAACAGGCCACAGGCCCGGGCCCCGTCAGGGCGCATGGGAGTGTAGCAGGTCGTGCCCCACGGCAGTATCGTGGCAGGGCGTCCGACGACCGGGCGTCCGAGCGACGCTCCACCCAGGGGATCCCATGGAACCGACGTCGAGCCCGGAACTCCGGCTGCTGACCCTCGAGCGCGCCGCGAACCTCGTCACGCGACTCGGGTTCGTGCTGGTCCACGACGAGCGGCTGGGCGACCCCACGGCGCCCGCCGGGTCGCACCTGGTCGTGGCCCTCCGCGACAATCCGACGCTGACGCACTTCGACCCCGAGCGGATGACGTGGTACGCCGTCTCCGCGGGGAAGGGCACCCTGGTGGAGTTCCACCGGTCGCGTGCGCTTCCCGAGCAGACGACGGTGGCGTGGGGGCACGTCAACGTGTTCGACCGGCTCGAGA
>JAJYJR010000033.1 GCA_021789355.1 Chloroflexota bacterium
GGGCTCAACGTGAAGAGCGGCTTCCACGTGCTCAAGGAGAGCGCGTACTCGAACGGGCTCGACTTCTACGCGCAGGAGAGCGGGATCGACCAGGCGACCATCGTGGCCCTGGCCTCCGAGTTCACTGCGCACGGGAAACAGGCCGGCATCGACTTCTACCGGGGCCCGATCAAGACGACCTACGGGTACTACGCCGCCCAGGCCATCATTGCCCTGAATTTCCTGATCGGCAGCGTCGATCACAAGGGCGGATTCACGTCCGGCGGCGGAGGCTGGGACTTCATGGGCGCCAAGCCCGGCCAGCCGTTCCCGTTGGACCAGATGCACCCCGGGGCCCTGACCAAGTTCGGGGTCAAACTGACCCGCGAGGCCAGCGGGACGTACGAGTCCAGCACCCTGTTCCACGGCTATCCCGCTGATCGCCCGTGGTTCCCGTTCACGTTTGACGTCTACCAGGAAGTGATCCCGGCGGCCTACGCGGGCTACCCGTACCCGGCCAGGATCCTGTGGTTGCACTATGGGACACCCGCGCTGGCGACGCCGGCCGGCCATCTCCAGATCGCCATGTTGCGCGACACCGAGCGCCTGCCGCTCTTCATCGCCACGGACGTCACGATCGGCGAGACGAGCATGTACGCCGACTACCTGTTCCCGGACCTCTCGTATCTCGAACGCTGGTCCAACGGCGTGGGCACGAGTCCCGTGGTGGTCACGAAGAACACCAAGTTCCGGCAGCCCGTGGCGGCGCCGGTCACCGACACGGTCACGGTGGGCGGCGAGTCCATGGTCCTCAGCACCGACACGCTCGTCATCGCGCTCGCCGAGCGCCTCGGGACGTCGGGGTTCGGGCAGAACGGCCTTGGTGCAGGCATGAACCTGGGCCGCTCCGAGGACTATCACCTCAAGATGGTCGCCAACGTCGGCTGGGGGGACAAGGACGGCGACAAGGTCCCCGACGCGAGCGACGCCGAAGTGGCGCTGTTCCGCAAGGCACGCCGTCACCTGCCGGCGGCCGTCTTCGATGAAGCGAGGTGGCAGGCCGCCGTCGGCGAGCACTGGCGGCGGGTCGTCACCGTGCTCGACCGAGGCGGACGGTTCGAGTCGTCCTCGAAGGCCTACAACGGGGCGTACCTCGCGCACACGTGGGGCAAGCTCCTCAACCTCTACGTCGAACCGATCGGCAGTGCGAAGAACTCCATGACCGGTCAACCCTTCTCGGGCGTTCCCGTCTACCAGTCGCTGGCGTCGACCGTCGGCCAGGCTGTCGTCTTCCCCGCCGAGTACGACCTGGACCTCTTCACCTACAAGGAGATCTGGGGCGGCCAGTCGCGTACGCCGGGCAACTACGCCGCGCAGATGGCACTGATGCCCGAGAACTTCGTCTATCTCAACAGCGTCGACGCGAAACGACTCGGGCTGCACGACGGGAACGTGGTGCGCATCGAGGGTCCGGACTTTGCGGGCAACTTCGAGACGTACGTCGGGCAAACACAGACCGTGGCTGGCCGCGTGCGGGTCGTGGAGGGCGTCCGTCCGGGATCGGTCGCCGTCTCCTGGAGCTACGGCCACTGGGCGTACGGCGCGTCGGACATCGTGATCGACGGGCAGCGCATCGCGGGTGAGCCAGCCCGCGCGAAGGGCCTCGTCCCGAACCCGGCGATGGCCGTGGATCCGTACCTCAAGGACGTCGCGCTCACCGACCCGATCGCCGGCGACTCGGCGTTCAACGGGACCCGTGTCAGGCTGGTCAAGATCGCGGAGGGCGACACCAGCGGGATGCCCGCGAACGGCTCCTACAACGCGGGGCCGTCGCTCGCAAGCACGTCGCCGCTTTCGGCGGCAGACTCGGCGTGGCTGCTGGATCGCTCGCTGCAGGCGGCGAACGGCCGGATCAGCCAGGCCACCCTCGCGGCTGAGGTCCAGGGCCGGTTTGGCACGCCCGTGCGATCAGCCGGAAGGCGACGCGTGTAACGCCCGCGGTCATCCCCGCACCCAGGAGCCATCCTGGCGGGCGCGTCGCGCGCGGAAGCGGACCTCTCCGGCATGCGCCGGGTCAGCTTCACGCCGTTCGCCCCGGAGACCAAGATCTCGGAGGCGCAGGTCGAGCTGGCGGAGACTGCTCTTCGGGTGGTGAAGGGCGCGCCCCCGGTCGTGGTAGCGCTGTGCGCCGACCCGCCGGCAGCCCTCGAGCAGGACCTGGGATCGCTCGCCGCACGCGGGTTCCGGGTGCTGGCGGTCGCCACCGGCGAGGCGAAGCGCATGCGCCTGGCCGGGCCCGTCGGCCTGCAGGACCCGCTACGGCCGGAGTCCCGCGGGCTCGTCGCGGACCTGGAACGCCTCGGGCTCCGCGTGATCATGATCACCGGGACACCCTGCCGACCGCCCGGGCGGTGGCCGCCGAGGTGGGACTCGACGGGGCGGCCTGCGCGGCTTCCGAGATCCGGGATCGTCCGCTCTCGCCGGCCTGCGCGGTGCTGGCGGACGTGCTGCCGGAGGACAAGTTCAACCTGGTCCGCCGGTTGCGGAAGCAGGGCCACGTGGTGGGCATGACCGGCGACGGGGTCAACGACGCTCCCGCCCTCAAGCAGGCAGAGGTCGGGATCGCGGTGGCCAACGCCACCGACGTCGCCCGCGCGGCGGCCAGCATCGTGCTGACCCAACCGGGCCTGGAGGACGTCGTGGCCGCCATCGAGCTCAGCCGCCGGATCTACCAGCGCATGTTGACCTATGCGCTCAACTCGAGCATCAAGAAACTCGAGGTGCCGGTCTTCCTGAGCCTGGTCTTCCTGGTCACCGGCCGCATCGCGCTGAGCCCGCTGCTGATGGTGCTGCTGCTCTTCGCCAATGATCTCGCCACCATGGCGATCACCACCGACCGGGCACCCTCGTCACAGCGCCCGAACCGCTGGCAGGTGCGGCTGCTGCTGCTGGGAGCGCTGGGGTCGCGCTTCCCTCGCTGGTGCTGACACTCGCCGTCTTCTGGGCGGGCGCCGCCGTGCTCGGCTTCGACACCGATCACCTGCAGACGCTCGCGTTCGTGACGCTGGCGTTCGGCAGCCAGGCGACCGCTTACCTGGTGCGCGAGCCGCGCCGCTCAGTCCGGCGCTGGTGGCGGCGTTGCTTGCGGCCGTGGGACTCTGAGCGGTGCTGATTGACTTGTTCGAGGTGCGTCTCTTCAGCCCGCTTGGCCTGCACGCGGCATGGCGCGAGCCGCAGCCTGGCTGCCGTCGGGGGTTATGCGCTCGGCAGGAGGTCAGGCAGCCGGCGTCGCGCCGTCCGAGGCGCGCAGCAGCAGCACCGGCACCGTCGCGCGCCGCACCACTCCCTCGGCCACGCTGCCCAGGATGAGGTGAGCCAGACCATGGCGCCCGTGGGTGCCCATCACGATGAGGTTCGCGCCCCAGCGATCGGCCTCCGCGAGAATCTCGGCGGCCGGGTCGTCCACGTCGGTTTCGAGCATCACGGACTCGGCCTCGATGCCCGCGGCGCGTGCCTCCGCCATCGCGGCATCGATGATGTGCGCGCCCGAATCGCGGAGCGCCGCCTCCAGGGTCCCGTAGTTGTCGAACGCCATCTCGGCCCACGGTGCCAGTGCCACGCCGAGGTCGATGACGTGGGCGACCCTGAGCGGCGCATGCTGGTCCGCGGCCAGGCGAACGGCCTCCCGGTAGGCGCGCGTCGACGGTCCGCTGCCGTCGACGGCGGTCAGGATGCGATCGTACAAGGCGAGTCCTCCATCATCGAACGGCCGTGCGTGGGGCCATCTCGGAACCCAGAGAGCCATGGCCCATCAGGTCCCCCTGCCCGCCACCGCGACCGTAGTACTCGAGCGTCGGCCGCGGGCCGGCGACCGACGGCGACGGCGGTCGGCCCGATGACGTGGCGGGGGCCGCAAGGCCGATGAGGTCGTCCGGGCGGACCGGAACCCGGTTCAGCTCCCTCCCCGATGCCGCCCGCAGGGCGTTGACCACGGCCACGGTCGCCGCGATCGTCGGGACCTCGCCGACGCCCTTGGCACCGTACGGGACCCCCGGCTCGGCGTGTTCCACGAACTCCGAGACGACCGGAGGCACGTCGAGGAAGGTGGGGATGAGGTAGTCGGTGAAGGAGGGGTTCTGCATGATCCCCCCGTCCAGCCGCACCTCCTCCATCACGGCGTGGCCCATCCCGATGGCGACCCCACCCTGGACCTGCCCTTCGAACCCCACCGGGTTGATGACGCGTCCCACGTCTTCGACGACGGCGAGCTGGACCACGCGCACCAGCCCGAGGTCGAGATCGACATCCACGACGGCGCGCTCGGCCACGAACGCGAAGAAGGGATGCACGTCCCCCTGCCCGTGTGCATCCAGCGGTTGCGTCTGCCGATGGCGGAAGACCCGGGTCGCCGTCAGCGGCGTGTCGAGGAACTCCTGCACGCGCGCGACCGGCACGCGGTCTGCCAGCACCCAGCCGTCCTCGAGGGACAGCGCGAGGTCGGTCAACCCCGGCCGCCGGCGGACCCTCGCGAAGAGCTCCTCCCGGACCGCGTGGCACGCCGACTGGACGGCGCCCGCAGACATCACGGTCTGCCTCGACGCGGAGCTCGAGCCAGCCGAACCGACCAGCGTGTCCGTGTCGTGGAGCACGACGTCGTGGACGCCCAGCTCGGCGCGTGCCACCTGGGCCAGGACCGTTGCGAGCCCCTGGCCCGAGTCCACAGCCGCGCTGTGCACCTCGACGACGGGCGCATCGACTCCCGCGGCCAGGGTCACCCTCGCCTCGCAGGAGTCGTCGAACCCCTCGCTGTAGCCGATGTTCTTGAACCCCAGCGCGTACCCCACGCCCCGCCGGACCCCCTCGCCATGCGTGACGTTCCCCGACCCGCCTGGCAGATCCAGCGCGGACGCCGCGACCGGTTCCTCGGGCAGCGGGATGGCCCGGCACCGCTGGAGGAGCTCCGCGACCGGTGCCTCACCCATGATCGTCTGTCCCGTGGGGAACACTGATCCGGTGTGTACGGCGTTCCTCAGGCGAAGCTCAACGGGGTCCATCCTCAAGGCAAGCGCCAGCTTGTCCATCTGGGACTCGTAGGCGAAGCAGGGCTGGGGCGAGCCGAACCCCCGCATGGCCCCGCACGGCGGGTTGTTCGTGTAGACGGCCGTCGCCTCGATCAGCGCGTTGGGCACCTCGTACGGCCCCGTGGCGAACACGGCGGCGTTGGCGAGCACGGCAGGCGTGGATGAGGTATAGGCCCCGCCATCGAGGAGGGCCCGCACCCGCACGTTCACCAGCCTGCCGTCACGCGTGGCCCCATGGCGTACCCAGTACCGGGACGGATGGCGGTGAACGTGGCCCCGGAAGGACTCCTCCCGGGTGTTGTCGATCTTGACCGGACGGCCGGTCGCCTGCGCCAGCACTCCGGCCAGGATTTCCAGGTTGACGTCCTCGCGCGAGCCGAACGCCCCACCCACGCCGGCGAGGTGCAGCCGAACCTGTTCCTCGGGAAGGCCCAGGCACGGTGCGATCTGGTGACGATCCACGTGGAGCCACTGGGTCATGACGTGAAGGTCCATCCCGCCGTCCTCGGCGGGAATGGCGAGCGCCGCCTCAGGTCCAAGCGCTGCCTGATCCTGCATGGTGGTCTCGTAGTAGCCCTCGACCCACACCTCCGCCTCCGCGTCCGGATCGCCGTGCTCGACTCGGACGTGGCGGACGACGTTCCCCCACTCGTGGATTGCCTGGGCATCCGGCCGGATTGCTTCCTCCATGTCGGTCACCGCCGGAAGGACCTGGTACTCGATCACCACGGCCGCTCCGGCCGCGCGGGCCTGCGCCGGCGTCCCGGCGGACACGGCCACGATCGGCTCACCCTCGTAGCGAACCCGGTCGCTGGCCAGCACCGGCTGGTCGTCGAACTCGAGCCCGTACGTCCGCCTGGCAGGGAGCTGGTCCGCCGTGAGCACGGCGTGCACCCCGGGCATGGCCCGGGCCTGCATCGTGTCGATCGACACGATGCGCGCGTGAGCGTGGGGGCTCCGCACGACATGGCCGTGCAGCATGCCCTCGACGCGAAGGTCGGTGCCGAACACGAACTCCCCGGTGACCCGGGGCAACCCGCCGACCCGGCGTCCCCTCGACCCGATTGCCTCCGGGGTTCCCGTCTCGACCCCCATCGCCGGTCCCCTCACAGCCTGGTCGCGGCCAGCTGGACCGCATCCACGATCTTCTGGTAGCCGGTGCACCGGCAGAGGTGGCCGGCGAGCGCCTCCCGGATAGTGGCTTCGTCGGGGTGGGGCTCCCGGCCCAGGAGGTCGATGGCCCCGACGATCAGACCCGGCGTGCAGAACCCGCACTGCACCGCGCCGGCGTCGAGGAACGCCTCCTGGACCGGGTGCAGGCGGCCATCCCGCGCGAGGCTCTCCACGGTGCGAACCTCCGCGCCGTCGGCCTGGGCCGCGAGCACCAGGCAGGCATTCACGACGTCACCGTCCAGCCACACGGCGCAGGAGCCGCATTCCCCCTGCTCGCAGGCATTCTTAGCGCCCGCGAGTCCGAGGTGCTCGCGAAGGACCACGAGGAGGCTCTCGTCCCCCACGATCCGCGCCTCCCGCCACGCTCCGTTCACGTTCAGCTTGATCTGCATCTCGATCTCTCACGCCGCCTGCGTCGGCGTCGATCGCTCCCGGAGGAGCCACCCGAGCGCCCGAGCGCCCAGGACGGCGCAGGCGTGGCGCCGGTAGGCTGCGGTCCCGCGGACATCGTCGATGGGGCGCGCGGCGCTCGCCACCAGCGCGCCGAAGTCCTGGGTCACCCCGGCCCGAACCGGCACGCCGGGGTCATCCCAGGCCCCGGCATCGGCCAGCGCCGAAGCGGCGAACGCCTCGGCCTCGTGCGCGCGCAGGACGGTCGGCCCCACCGACCCGAGTGCGACCCGTACCTCGCGGGCATCCTCGTCGATCACCAGGGCCAGGCTGGCCACGGCGATGACCATGGCGCTCCGGGTGCCGATCTTGGAGTAGGTGCCCACGTGCCGCCGACCTGGCCAGCGCGCACCCACGATCAGCTCGTCCGGCCGGATCGCCGTGCGCTTGGGTCCCACCAGGAACGCGTGCCAGGGCAGCGATCGCGTTCCGGATTCCGACCGCAGGAGCACCTCCGCGTCGTACGCTGCGAGCACCGGGAGACTGTCGCCCGCGGGGGAGGCCGTCCCAAGGTTGCCGCCCACCGTTCCCCGGGCACGGATCTGGGGTGAGCCCACGGTTCGGGAGGCGCTGGCCAGCAGATCCCAGCCCACCGGCCCTCGCAGGATGCTGGCGTACGTAACGCCGGCTCCCAGGAAGCATGCACCGCCGTCCGTCCCCCACTCCTTCAGCTCTGGAAGATGGGACACGTCGATGACGGCCGTCGGATGCCTGCGGCCGGCGTTCAGTTCGACCATCAGGTCGGTCCCGCCAGCGATCGGGAGCGCTTCGGGCCACCTCGCCTTGAGGGACAGCGCCTCTTCCAGGCTCCTCGGCTTCAGGACGTCCATCTGCCGCCCCTCCCCGCACGCGCCGATGGCAGGCGCGTCGGCACGTGCATGCTCCAGCGTCGGGAAGGCCAGTCTGCCGCCGTCGCGGTCAAGGTCGGAGGGCCGTCCGGCACGCGGCTATCGGGCCGTTTGGGGCCGGCCGCGCGGGCCCGCTCGCGACCCCGTTCAGATCCCATATGAGTCGGCAAAGATGTGCGTCGAGGGGACGCCCCGCGATTGCAATGCCGCGATGGAGTCGGCGACCGTGATCCGCGGGCCGGCGACGTAGGCGTCGGTGTCCGACAGGTCGAGGCCGGAACCGAGAACCGCGTCGGACACGCGCCCTGCCACGGTGGCCGCCCGATCCGGCGCCACGAAGTCGTCGTCGAAGTTGCGGGCCACGAGGGTAACCTGCAGGTTCGGATCGCCGAGCAGCCACTCGGCGATGGCGTCCAGGTCGTAGAAGTCGCTCGAGGAGGTCGCACCCCGGAAGAGGCGCACTTGGCGCTGCGGGAAAAGCGCCAGCTGCTGCTCGATGAGGGCCTTCATCGGGGCGAAACCCGTTCCGCGCGCCACGAACACAAGCGACCTGTCCGGAGCGGAGCGCATCGTGAACGCACCCAAGGGCCCCCGCGCCGTCACCACGTCACCCACCCTGGCCTCCTCGAACGCCCAGGTGGAGAGTCGCCCGCCCTCGACCTTCTTGATCTGCAGCTCCACGGAGCCATCCGCGCTGGGCGCGTTGGCGATCGAGTACGCCCGCGACATCCAGTCGGTGCCGGGGACCCAGATTTCCAGGTACTGGCCGGGCGTGAACTCGCACATGCAGTCCTCTGGCCGGTGAGGCTTCAGCAGGAAGAGGCGCGTCGCGGCGCCGATATCGTGGATTTCGCGGATCTGGAGCTGGATGAGGCGGTCGGGATGCGGCAGGACGTCAACGAGCGCGATCTGTGCACGACGCGCCAGCAGCTCGTCCTCGATAGAGTGACGCACCTCGGGCCTCAGTTCCAGGTCGAGCACCACCTGCGCCGGGGGGAAGCTGATCGCGTGGGCCGGACAGGTACTGGCGCACGTGCGGCAGCCAACCATGCAGTGCATCGGGTCGCCGACCACGGCCTTCTTGCGGTCAAAATCGAAGCGGTAGACACCCCGCGAACAGCTGACGACGCAGGTACCGCAGCCGATGCAGACGTCGGGGTCCACGGTGGGGAACCAGGGGATCTCGGCGCGGGGGATGCCGTGCCAGGGCTTGAGGAACTTGTCCTCCGGTGTGGCAGGCGACTGTGTCATTCCGAATGACTCCTTGAGGTGGACGTGCCCGCCTTCGGGCAGGGCGTTGATCTAGTGCCAGTGGCCGCCGAGCGCGAGGTAGATCGCCCAGGCGGTCAGCCCGGCCCCGAACACGGCGATGAGGTTCCAGCGGGCCACCCGCACGGCGACGAACGCCGCGGCCAGCAGGATGAGCGCGGCGGGCAGCGCCAGGACGGGCCGCCCGAGCGAGAGCGCCACGCTGGCCAGCAGGCCGACGAAGACGGCCATGACCCCGGCCACGGCCCTCTTGACCCAGGCCCAGCGGCGCAGCCACGGGTAGATCTCGGCCGCGACCGTGGTCATCGCGACGCTCGGGGCGAAGATGGCGATGGCGGCGAGCACGCCGCCCCATAGCCCGGCCACGCGATACCCTACGAACGCCGCGCTGATCAGGAAGGGTCCCAGCGTGACCTGGCCGAACCCGATCGCCACCCCGAACTCGGGCAGGCCCATCCAGTGCCGGCTGTCGACCACGTCCTGCTGCAACACTGGCAGGATGGTCGAGCCGTTGCCGAACGCGACGGTCCCGATCCTGGTCATGTCCAGGAAGAGCGCCGGCACCACGCCGCTCGACACGGCCGCGACTGCCGCTGCGGCTGCGACGATCGCGCCCGGGACAAGGGCCACGCCGAGGCGCCGCCACGACATTGACTCGTCGGTCGGGGCCGGAGCGGGGGCCACGTTCGACACCTCACCGCTGTCACGCGATCCGGGCACCGTCGACGGGCCGGTGCCCATGGCCTTGCCGCCGGTGCCCATGGCACTCCCGCCGGCCCGTCCCGGTCGCACCGCGATCGCGCCGACAACCAGCCCTCCCACCACGGCCCAAAGCAGGTTGGCGCCACTCACGGCCACCGCGAACCCGGCCAGGGCGAGCAGCGCTGGCACCGTGCCGCGGGCGTGCTGCAGGGCGAAATCGATCGCCACGCTCGCCACCACTCCCACCACGATGGCATCGAGCCCGACCACGAGGCCGGCCACGCCGGGCGCGGCCCCGTAGGTCGCGTACAGCCACGAGAGGCCGAGCATCAGCACCAGCGCCGGCGTGACGAACCCCGCCGTGGCGGCGAGGGCGCCAACCACGCGGTGGATCCGGTAGCCGATATAGGCGACCAGATCGACCATGATGGCGCCGGGGTAGAGCTGCACGAGCCCGAGCCCCTCGTCGATCTCCTCGCGATCGACCCAGCCGCGTCGGACCGGCACCGAGCGGATGTTCTGCAGGATGGCCATGCCGAACGAGGTCAGGCCGATCGTGAAGAACGTCGCGAAGAGCTCGACCACCCCCGGCACGACTCGCGCGCGGGGGCCGACCCCCTCGGCACGCGCACCCGTCGCTGCCGCGCTGCTGACGGCTGACCCGGCGACGGCATCCGGCGCGGTTGACACCATCAGCGCACGACGAGCACCGGGCAGGCTGCGCGCTTGGTGACGTGCTCCACGGTGCTTCCCATCAGTAGCTCCTCCAGGCCGCGCTTTCCGTGCGAGCCCATCACGATCACGTCGCTGCCGAGCTCCTGGGCGGCTGCCAGAATCTCGGCTCCCGGCGAGCCGACCCGGACGTGCAGGTTCGTCTCGACCCTGGCATCGCGCAGGAACTGGGTCTCGGATTCGAGCTCCTGCTGGACCCGGGCCTCGTGTTCGGCTTCCAGCCGCCGCTCGGCCTCGTGGACCGCCTCCTCGGCAATGAATGGGTCGGGGACATCGAGCAGGAACGGCGGCAGGTCATCGGGGGCCACCACGGTCAGAACGTCGACCGGGCGATGCGAGCACTGCGCGCAGGCGAGTGCCTGGCGACCGGCGTCACGCGCGTGCGGAGAGAAGTCGGTCGCCCACAGGATCTTCTGGAACATCGGAGTGCCTCCTCATCCCGGCCTATCCGGGACGTTCGGTGGGCGCCCTGGCACGCCATCAGGCGGCCGGCACCACCTGGTAGTTGATTTCGATGGGCTGACCGAGCAGCAGCGTGTTGGTGACGGTGCCGTTCTGCCGCAGGGCCTCCAGCAGCGGGATGAGCGCCTCCTCGGGCTCCGGGCTGGTGACGGTGACATGGACCCGGAAGTCGCCCAGGCACGGACCGTCCGGTCCACCGAAGCGGGTTGCCTCGGCCGTGACCTCGACGGCATCGATGCGCAGGCCGGTCGCCGCGCTCTCGCGCTGGATGCCCGAGATCATGCAGGCCGCCAGCGCGCCGATCAGCGCCTCCGTGGGCTTTGGCGCATCCACGGGCTGGGTGCCGGTGATGGCCCAGGTGGTGGTCCAGGAGCGGGCCTGCACCGTGGCGGTCAGGTCGTCGACCTGCCTGGAGATGACCGCCAGGACCTGTGGCTGTGCCTGGGTGGGGGGCGTCATGTGGTTCTTCTCTCTCTCCTGTGTCGCGCGTCCTGCGGGTCTCACGCGGATGGATCCGGCGCCGCCACCGCGGCCGCCCGTCGCCCCTCGAACCAGGCCCGCACCCGGTCCGCCGAGCGCAGGTAGAAGACCATCAGCAGGATCTGGAAGATCGGCATGGTGGCGGCCGGGATGGCCACGAGCGGCGAGAAGGCGCTGCTCGCGATGGCGATCGCGGTGCCGTTGTTCTTGCCGGTGCTGCTGAACGCGAGGGCCATGTTCTCGGCGTAGCCCATGCCGAGGCGCCTGGCCAGCCAGGTGACGAGGAGCAGGGTGGCCGCGATGAAGATCGCGTTGGGCACCAGGAGCAGCAGCACGGTGTTCCACTTGGAGACGATGAGGGTGGCCTTGCCGAAGAAGATGAGGAACACGATGGCGTACATGGCGGGGAGCGAGAGGGCCGGGAAGAGCGGCTGCAGCTTGCCGAAGCCGGCCTGCCCGAGCCAGCGCAGGAGCGCCCAGCGGGTCGCGTAGCCCAGGATCATGGGCGCCACCAGCACGGTCAGGATCGAGGTGATGAGATCCCCGATGGGCACCGGCACGTGGTAGCTCGAGGCGTACACCACCATCCAGGCGGGGACCGCCACCACCGCGAGCAGGAAGCTCAGGGCCACGATCACGGTGGCCAGCTCGAGATCCCCCCTGGCCAGGCCGGTGTAGCCGATCGCCATGCTCGAGCAGGGCACCACCATCACCAGCATGAAGCCCAGGGCGAGGAGCGGCTCGTGGATGAAGAGCGCCGAGAGGAGCCAGCCGAAGAGCGGCGCCCACAGGAAGTTGAAGACGAGCGCCAGGCCCACCGCGCGCAGGTTGCGCCCGGCCCGCGCGAGCGCCTCGAAGTGCACGTTGACCATCATGGGATAGACGATGAAGAAGACCGCTACCGTGGTGAGCCCGCCGATGGTCGCGGTGGCGGCCCTGGCGACCGACGCCGCGGGGTAGCCGATGGCGAGCCCGAGGGCCATGGCCAGGGCCACGTAGAGGAGCATCCAGCGGTTGAGGTGCTCCTGGAAGGAACGGAGGCGGGACATCGAATGCTCCTTGGCGTTCGGGCGCGACGGTCGGCGGTCAGCCGCGCAGCCAGGCCGCGATGGCGGTGGGGGTGGGGATGCGGCCGGCGCTCACGACGCGGCCGTCGATGACGAGTCCCGGGGTGTGCATGACCCCGTGGGCGAGGATGCGGCCGTAGTCGGTGACCTTGATCACCTCCGCTTCGACACCGGCCAGCGTCACGGCCTCCCGCGCGGCCTGCTCCAGCAGGTAGCAGGAGTAGCACCCGGGGCCGAGGACCTCGATCCGCTTCATGCCGATGGCTCCAGCAGCGCGCGAAGGTGAGCGAGGGCCGCGGCACAGGCCGCCTCGTCGCGCTCGTAGTAGACCCAGCGCGCGTCGGCGTGGTGCCGGCTCGCCCGGACCAGGCCGGCCTCGCGCAGCCGCGCCAGGTGGTTGCTCACGTTGTTCGGACGTTCGTCGAGTGCGCCCGCGATCTCGCAGACACAGGCGGGGCCGGACCGCAGCATCGCGAGGATGGTCGAGCGCGTGTGGTCGGCGAGCAGCGCGGCAGCGGCGACCTGCTCGCGCACATCGGGCACCGGTAGGTCGATTCGGCACGTCGGCTCGACCGGCGCGGCGTGTTGGATCAGCGCCTCAGGCCCCATGGTGCATGTCCACTGCCGTGCCGTGCGCGTCCACCCGAGCGGCGTTCATGCCAGGAGGATCCAGGCGCGCTGCAGGGCGAGCGCCACGAGCGCGATGGCGAAGATGCGCGAGAGCGTGGCGCTTTTCACCTTGCCGGCCGTGAAACGCGCGCCGAGCCAGGCTCCGACGACGGCGGCGATCGAGGTGACGACGACCGTCGGCCAGTCGAACGTGGCCGACCCGAGGTGGCTGGCGAACGCCGAGAAGGATGGCAGCGTGACCGCGACGCTGTTGGTGGCGGCGGCCAGACGCGCGGAGTACCCCACCAGCGTCAGGGTCGGCATCAGGAGGAACCCGGGGCCAATGCCGAGGAAGCCGGCGAAGATCGAGATGGGCGCGGCCCCCGCCCCGGCCTCCAGCCGGGACCGGTCGGTGATCGACGCGAGGTCCTCGGTCGTCTTGCCTCGCGGCAGCAGCATACGCACAGCGAGGAAGACGAGGACCCCGACGTAGAGCCACCACACGAGGTCGGTCGACGCGAACTGGAGGAGCCAGACACCGATTGGCGCCCCGATGGTGGTGATGACGACCAGCGGGATCGCGCTCCGCCAGTCGACCATCCCGGCGCGCCAGAACGCGATCGCGCCGCTGATCGCCGTCAGCCCGTTGAGCAGCAGCGACCAGGGCTGAATGACATCCTTCAGATCGAAGCCGAACAGCCCGAGCACCGGGACGGCGATGAAGGCCACCCCGAGCCCCAGCATCCCCGACAGGAACGAGAGTCCGAACAGAAGGATCGTGAGGATCGACAGCAGCAACATCTCAGCGGCCAGTGTGTCAAGCCCCGCTGAGATGTCATAGGCGCAGACGGCACCGTGCCCACGGGTCATCTGGCACGGCGCTGCAGGCGACCGATCGTGCTCGCCCGGTACACTGACACTCCGGCGGCCGGGCGCCGACCGATGGGCGTCCCGAGCAGGACGGGACACTCGACGATGCGAGGAACCACCTGATGATCGAGATCGAACTGCTCTGGTTCGAGGACTGCCCCAACCACCCGGCCGCGCGGTCGCTGCTGCAGGAGGTGCTGGCAGAGCGCGGGCTCGACACCCCCGTGCACGAGGTCGACGCGACCGACCCGGACACCGCGGTGCGCCTTCGCTTTCCCGGTTCGCCCACCATCCGGGTCAATGGGCGGGACGTCGCGCCCGGATTCGTCGACCCAGGCGATTACACCCCGCGCTGCCGCGTCTACCACACGGCGGCCGGGCTCAGAGGCGTGCCTGAACGAGCCTGGATCGAGGCGGCCATCGACGAGGCGCTGGCGGGGCACGCATGCTAGTCAGCCCTGGCCGCCTCGGCGGTCCAGTCTCTTCCGTGCCGCCGCGACCGCCTCGCGCACCCGCGCCGGGGCCGTTCCACCCGTGACGCATGGCCGCTCGACCGCGGCCTCCAGCGTCGCCGCCCGGCGGAGCTCGCCGCCCAGCCCCGATCCCACCTCGCCGGCGAGCCGGCGCGCCTCGGGCCCCTCCTCGGCCGCCAGCGTCTCCCGAAACGCCTCGTCATCCAGCTGATCGAGCCGGCAGCCCTGTCGCTCGGCCTCGGCCACGAGGCGTCCCGCCACGTGGTGGGCGACGCGGAACGGAAGGCCGCGCTCCACCAGCGCATCGGCGACCGACGTCGCGGTCACGTGGCCGCGCAGGGCCGCCTCGCGCATGCGGTCCGCCTCGAACGAGATCCCGCCCACGACGGCGGCCATCACGCGCAGCGAGGAGCCGAGCACGGCGGCCCCGTCGAACAGCGGCGCCTTGTCCTCCTGCAGGTCCCGCTGGTAGGCGAGCGGCAACCCCTTGAGCACGCCCAGCATCGTGGCCAGATGGCCGGCCACTCGCGCCGCGCGCGCCCGCACCAGCTCGCACGGATCCGGGTTCTTCTTGTTCGGCATCATCGACGAGCCGGTGGCATGCGCATCCGCGAGCGTGACCCATCCGAACGCCGGGTTGGACCACCACACGAGCTCCTCGGCCAGTCGGGAGAGATGCACCATGGCGAGCGCTGCGGCGGCCAGGAACTCGACCACGAAGTCACGGTCGCTCACCGCGTCCAGCGAGTTGGCGGTGACGCCCGAGAAGCCCAGGTCGGCGGCAGTCGCCTCGCGATCGAGCGCAAAGCCGGCGCCCGCGAGCGCACCAGCGCCAAGGGGCGAGCGGTCGGCCCGCCGCGCGCAGTCGGCCAGCCGGCCCCGGTCGCGCTCCAGCATCTCGACGTAGGCCAGCAAGTGGTGGGCGAGCAGCACCGGCTGCGCGGGCTGCACGTGGGTCATGCCCGGCAGGATCGCCCCGCCGTCCCGTTCCGCCCGGTCCACCAGCGCCCGCTCGAACGCGACCAGGTCGCCGTCCAGGTCGCGGATCGTCCGTCGGAGCCACATGCGCAGATCGAGCGCCACCTGGTCGTTGCGCGATCGCCCGGTGTGCAGCTTGCCGGCCACCGGACCGAGGCGCGCCGTGAGGGCTGCCTCGAGGTTGAGGTGGACGTCCTCGAGCGCCGGGTCCCACGCCAACGTGCCGGCGTCGACGTCCCGGCGCAGCGCGTGGAGGCCCTCCACGAGCCGTCGGGACTCGTCCGCGGTCAGCAGTCCGGCCCGCTCGAGCCCGCGCACGTGGGCCATCGACCCATCGATGTCGTCGACCGCCAGCGCACGGTCGACCTCGACCGAGCGAGTCGCGTCGGCGATCAGCGGATCGGTCTCGCCGCTGAACCGCCCGCCCCACATCCGCATCGTGTCCCTCCTCAAAGGCGAGTGTATCGGGTGGGCGGCCCGGGGCGCCGGGTCCGGTGCCGCACGCGATCCCGTGGTGCGGGGCCCGGGGGTGCGGGGCACAGTCCTGCGCGCGGCCCGGGGGCAGCTTGGGCCACTGGCGCGCGATCCGGGGGGCGGGCCCAGGCGCGCTCCTTCTCCTACCAGCGCGAGCCCCCCACGCGAACCTCGCCCCGTGCCGGCACGTAGCGCCATGCCACCACCGCGGCCGCGACGGAGGTCACGGCGCTCACCAGGAAGACCGGGGCGTGCCCGTACGCGCCGAACAGCAGGCCGCCACCGAGGTTCGCGATCATCGATGCGACCCCCATCGCGCTCATACCGTAGAGCGCCTGGCCGCTCCCCTGCAGCTGGTCGGGCAGCAGCGCGCCAACGGTCAGCACGATCGTGACGGTCAGCGACCCGTACGCGAGCCCGGTCAGGACCCGGGAGGCGATGATCAGGGTGGGGTCGGCGAGGACCACCCACGAGACGAACGCGAGGGCATAGAGCCCGCAGGCAAGCGCGAACAGCCCGCGCAGCCCGAGGCGGGAGACGAAACGGGCGGCGGCCAGCATCGCGGGGATCTCGAAGATCGCGGACACGGAGGCGGAGAGCGCGATCACCGACGGCGCGCCACCCAGCTCCACGAGACGCAGCGGCAGGAACGTGAAGCTCGCCAGCACGCCCAGGTGCGCGAGCACCACGGCCGCCATGAACCCGACAAGCCGGGGCTCGACCTCGATCGCGACGCCGATCGATCCGGCGAGCTCCCTCCAGCGCCGCGCGCGCCCTGGCGCGCCGGGGCCGGGGGCACGAGGTCGCGGCTCGACCACGCCCCGGAGCGGCGGATCCTCTCCGACCGGTCCGCTCTCGCCGCGCTCGAGGACGCCCGGCTGGTGGCGTGGCGCACCGGGAGGTGGCCGGTAGTCGGCGAGGCGCGCCCGGGGCGCGTCCTGTACCGCGACGGCCACGAGCGCGACCAGGACGCCCGACGCCATCGCGAGGAAGTACGACAGGCCGTACCCGACCACGTCGTACGCGAACCCGGCGGCCAGCGTCGCGACCGCGAACGAGCCGCTCTCGATGAGCCGGAAGCGACCGTACCGGCCGGGGTTCGCCGCCAGCGCGTGGACCGCGAGGGCGTCGGTGAGCATGCCGGCCCCCGACCCGACGACGTAGTAGGCAACCACGGCGCAGGCGACCAGCGGCAACGCCACCGGCGCACCGAACAGCAGCGCGACCGCCCCGGAGCCGAGTGCCGCGGCCTGGAGCGCTCGCCGGCGCCCCAGCACCACGTCACCCAGGTGCCCCCACACCGGCAGGGCGACCACGTAACCCACCGCCGTGAGCGCCGTGACGGCCCCGATCGCCGGGGCGGAGAAGCCGCGCTGCTCGAGGATCACCGGCACGAACGGCATGAGGACGCCGATGAGGACGCCGACGATCAGGTAGAGGCCGCGGAGGGGGTGCACGGCAGACCATGGTAGGCGCCGCAGCCGCGCGCCAGGAGGCGACCGGACCACGGCGGGCAATCCCGGGTCCGCCCGCGCCGGCGTGGCATACTCGTCCGAACATGCGACTCGAGCTGACGCGACGGGGGGACTACGCCGTTCGCGCGGCCATCGCGCTGGCCTCCGCGGACGGGAACGGGCTCCTCAGCACCCGCCGGATCGCCGCCGAGATGCAGATCCCGCCGCGGTTCCTGCCCCAGGTCATGGCCGACCTGGTCCGCGCCGACCTGGTGGTGGCGACGACCGGGCGCTCGGGGGGGTACCGCCTGGCGCGACCGGCCGTCGAGATCTCCCTGCTCGCTGTCATCCGCGCCGCCGAGCACGAGCACGCCGTCCGGACCTGCATCCTCCGGGGCGGACCCTGCGATCCCGAGGGCCGCTGCGACGTCCACGACGTGTTCTCCGACGCGCGGGATGCGCTGCTTCGCTCCCTCGGCGAGGCGACGCTGGCCGGGGTGGCGGAGGCCCGGCGACGGCGGCTGCCCGGGGCCGTCGCGGCGTCGTAGCGCTTCGTCGCGCGGCTCACCTCCCGTGCCCCGGCTGCGAGTTCCGCGCCAGGCACGGAGTTCAGGGCCGCGGCTCGCGCGCGAGGGTCGCCGCGAGCAGAAGCCCCAGGCCGATGAGCAGCGTGCCGGCCACGAGCACGGCACCCGCCTCGGCCGGTGCGGGGCTGGATGTCGCGAGCCCCACGGCCAGGAGCGCCACGCCCCCGTTCATCGCGATGATCCGGGGCACGGCCGCGATCCCCAGGATCCCACGCTGCCGCGCGTGCCGGCGGGGTGATCCACCGGCGATCGCGGGCAGCAGGTGGGTCCATGCCCCGACCAGCGACTGGGCGATCCACCCGGCCGCGAGGGGCGCGCCCACCGCCGGGAGCGACCAGGCACCGGGCGTCGCGCCCTGGAGCAGCACGCGACCCGCGGCAGCCGCGACCGCGATCGCGAACCAGGCGACCCCGGCACCGAGGCTCCCGATCGCGACGGCCCGCCACGAGAGGTCGCCCGTCCAGCGGCCCCGTGCGTGCCACGCGCCGGCAACGTAGGCGACGAGACCCAGCGCGCCGGCGAGCTCGATCACGGCCCCCACCAGGCCGATCGCGTCGCTCCGCGCCAGGTATGCGAGGGCGACCAGGGGCGCACCGATCGCGAGCCCGACCACCATCACCCGCATGCGGATGCCGCCCGAGATCCGGCTCCCGACCACAGTGGGATAGAGGTGCACCAGGGTCCCGGCGACCACGAGCGAGACGAACCCCAGCAGGTTGAGCCAGGCGTGCATCGGCTTGAGCCAGGTCCAGTCGGCCTGCACCGGACCGAAGCCACCGACCTCGAACGTGCCGAGGGTCGCGCCGATCGCGACGTCCGCCAGCGCGACGCCGTACGCGACGAGCACCCAGGGGTGGCGGCTGCCGAGCGCCCGGCGCAGCGGCAGGAACGCCGTGAGGGCCAGCAACACGATGCCCGCGACGAACGACGCGCCCCCGCCCGCGGCCAGGAGCGGCACGTGCCCGGCGAACCCGCCGCTGACCGCCAGCGCGCCCGCACCCAGCAGCACGAGCACGGCGGCCCGCAGTTCCCAGCGTGCCGGCCGTCCCGCGAGCAGCGAGGCGGTGAAGAACGGCAGTGCCGCCGCGATGGCCTGAGAGGCTGCGCCGGCCAGCGCCAGGTGGAGCGGCAGCCAGTCGCCCATGCGGACCCGCGCCGGCAGCACCGCCGACGCCAGCGACAGGAGCAGGAAGCCACCCGCCACCCACAGGCCGGCGGACGTGACCCGACGGTCGGCCGTCCGCTCCCGGGCGCGCATCAGCAGGTCACCTGGATCAGTCGGGCCATTCGGCCCTTGGCGTCACCGGCCGGTTGACGTGTGCTGCCCATCAACAAATACTAAGTGGAGCGCTTATGGTTCGTCCCCGGAGTGAGGCTCGAACGGGAGGGAACACGATGCATCGACAGCTCGCGCTGACGTCTGCCGTCCTCACTGTGGCGCTGCTCGCCGGCGCCTGCGTGACGAGCGGACAGGCAACCTGGACCGAGGCACCGGTCCCGGCGCTCCCCGGTCCGGTCACCGGTCCGGCCGCGAGCGCCGGGTCGACCGCCGCGGCCAACGCCACCGGGGCAACGTCGGGAGCCGCGATGCCGGGCATGGGCGCATCGACCTCCTCGTCCACGTCTTCCGCACCCTACCAGCTGCCGTCACCCGACCCCAGCGCCGCTCCCTACCAGCTCTACGACGCCACGGCGCCGGCCGTGCTGCCCGGGACCGACCACACCATCACGCTCACGGTCGAGGAGAAGGACTTCACGATCGCCACGGGGTATGTGGTGCACGCCTGGACGTTCAACGGCCAGATCCCCGCTCCGGTGATCCGCGTGCACTACGGCGACACGGTGCGGGTGCACCTGGTCAACCCCGCGACCAGCACTATGCCCCACTCGCTCGACTTCCACGCCAGCCAGGTCGCCTGGAACGGGCCCATGCAGTCGGTGAACCCGGGACACGACGCCTGGTACGTCTGGCACGCCGACTATGCCGGGGTCTGGATGTACCACTGCGGCACCGCGCCCGCGCTGGACCACATCGCGAACGGCATGTACGGGATGGTCATCGTCGAGCCGAAGGGCGGCCTGCCCAGGGTCGACAGGGAGTTCACCATCGTCCAGAGCGAGTGGTACTTCGGCGGGCAGGGCAAGCCGGTCGACTTCACCCGCGCGGCGGCCACCGATCCCGCGCCCGACTTCGTGGTGTTCAACGGCGTGGCGAACCAGTACAAGGACCACCCGCTGCTGGTCGACACCGGCAAGACCGTGCGCATCTTCGTCCTCGACGCGGGGCCCAACATCGGCACCTCGTTCCACATCGTGGGCACCATCTTCAACACCGTGATCAAGGAGGGCGTGGCGCTGTCGCCGGGCAACACCGGTGGATGGGGCTCGCAGGCCGTCGATCTCTCTCCCGCGCAGGGGGCGATCGTGCAGTTCGTGCCGCCGGAGGACGGCCAGTACGTGATGGTGGATCACGCCTTCACGTACGCCACGCACGGCGCGATGGCGATCATCCAGGCGGGCGACGGCGTCTACAAGGGCACCTCGCAGCAGCAGGTCCCGTGAGCGCGGGAGCCCGGCGCTTCCGGACCCGGCGCTTCCGGACCCGGCGCTTCCGGACCCGGCTCTTCCGGACCCGGCTCTTCCG
>JAJYJR010000625.1 GCA_021789355.1 Chloroflexota bacterium
GGAGGAGCGCACCTTCGAGATGCCCGCGACCTGCCCCGTGTGCGGCACGCCGATCGTGCGCGACGAGGGTGCGGTGCGCCATTACTGCCCGAACCCGGCCTGCCCCGCCCGGGTGATCCAGGAGTACGCGCACTTCGCCGGGCGCGGCGGCATGGACATCGAAGGCGCCGGGTGGGTGGTCCTGCAGCAGCTGCTCCAGCGCGGCATGGTCCGGACCCGCGGCGACTTCTACCGGCTGCGGGTCGAGGACCTGGAGACGCTCGAACGGTTCGCGCGGAAGAGCGCGCAGAACCTGGCCGACGCCATCGAGCGGTCGCGGCGCCGGCCGCTGGCCCGGATCCTGAACGCCCTCGGGATCCCGCAGGTCGGCGAGCAGACCGCCGTCGACCTGGCCGACTGGGCGGGGGCGACCTGGCCGCCCGCGGACGGCGAATCGATGGGCGGGCCTGACGGGTGGACGGCCCGTGTGGCGCACGCGCTCGGCGAGATCGCCCGGGACGCGCCCGAGCGGTTCGAGGAGATCCCCGGGATCGGCTCGGTGGTGGCCGGCGCGATCGCGCGCTACTTCGCCGACGAGGCCATGGGCGCGGTCCTCGACGACCTGGTCGTCGCCGGCGTCGAGGCCGAGCGGCCGCGGCACCGGACCGTGACGGCCACCGGGACGGCGGCGGGGCCCCTATCAGGGAAGACGGTCGTGGTGACAGGCACGCTGCCTGGCTTCAGCCGGCAGGAGGCGGAGGAGGCGATCCGGGCCGCGGGCGGCCACCCCGCGGGCTCGGTGTCGAAGAAGACGGACTACGTCGTGGCCGGCGAGAACGCCGGTTCGAAGTTCGCGAAGGCGCAGGCGCTGGGTGTGCCCGTGCTCGACGAGGACGCCTTCCGGCGGCTGCTGGCAGGGGAGGCAGCGTAGCCGCTCGGCATGCCGGCACGGGCGGCCGGGCCGCGTACCTGCCCCGATCCTCGCCCGCTACGGGCCCCTTGCGTCATGTTTTCACCGATGGATCGGTCACCTGGCCGAGGAAGAGGATCGCGCCGGTCGGCACATCGCGGACCGCGAACAGGAACGGCCGGTCCACCCGCAGCGTCACCGGGCCGGCCGGCATCGCGCTGGCCGCCATCGCGACCGCCGTGGCCGCGGCAGCCTCCGTGCCCTTCTCGTCGACCGAGATGTTCGCCTGGTGGACCACCGCGGAGACGTACAGCCGCTCCTCGGTCGTGATCCCCGAGAAGTTGGCCCGCTCGGGGTCGAACGCAAGCGGCATGCCGAGCGCCGACAGTGTCTCGCCCAGGTCGGCTTCCGTCTGGATCGGGAACCGCGGGAGCCACAGCTCGACCTCGCGCTCCGCCAGCGCCCCGCTGATCTGCTCGAACTGCGCCGCGCCCAGGTGCTGCACGAAGGCCGCAAGGTCGTCCGGCACGACGATCGTCATGGCCAGCGACCCGCCGGCATAGGGCAGCTCGACCGCCCGCCAGCCGGCGCCCTCCGCGTAGCGCAGCTGCTGGCCGCCCCCGGCCATCGTCGGCACGTCGACCGTCGAGCCATCGGCGCGCGTGAACGGCGCGGGCTCCGTCAGCTCTGTGTCGAACGGGACCTGCCAGGGCGCCTTCATGTAGACGGCGTTGACGAGCGTGAGCCGCGTGAAGCTGTCGAGGATCCCGGAGGCGAGCAGTTCGGGGATCCGGCCTTCGGTCTGGCCCTTCACCCAGGCGTTGATCAGGTTGCGCGCAGCCTCCGGGTCGCGCCGGTAGTCGACGAGCCTGAGCCCCGCGCCGAACCGCGAGGCGAGGGCGTCGAGGAAGGGCGGCTCGAGCGCCATGCCCGACTGTGCGAACGGCGCGTTCGCGATCCGGAGCGCGACGGTGAGATCGTGGCCCTCGACGTCCTTGAACGTGCCGTTCCTCGCGGCCAGGGCCTGGTCCAGGGCGTTGATCCCGGCACCGGACCCCGAGCCCGCGCCGTGCAGCACGGAGTCCATCTGGCTCGCGGTCTCGCCGCGTGCGCCGGCCTGGGCCATGGACAGCGCGACCGCGATGCTCGCCGGCGAGATGACGGCGTTGCCACCGCTCGCCGCCAGCCGGCGGAACAGGTCCAGCCCGAATGCGTCGATGGCCGCGGCAGCCACCTTCGCGTCGGCGGGAGGTGCCGATGCCCGGGGCACGTGGGCGGCCGCGAGGGTGATGCCCGTGGGATCGGATGGGACCGGGCTGTTTCCGGCGGCGCCACAACCGGTCGTGAGGACGACGGCGAGAGCGAGCAGGGCCGCGAGTCGATGTCTCATGGCGTGGAGACGCCGCCACGGCGCGAGGTGTTCCCTCCGTTCTCGAGGAGGCGCCGGCCGGGGAGGGGACGCCCGGAGCCCGGAATCCGCCGGCCGGTGATCGGCCGTCCGATGGGCCGCCGTCCCGCGTCCGGTATCATCCGGGAGATGGCCACCCTGTCACGCGCCGATGTCGAGCACGTCGCGCATCTCGCTCGTCTCGGGCTGACAGAGCAGGAACTGACACTGCTCGAAGGGCAGCTCAACCACATCCTGGACCAGTACCGCGTGCTGTCCGAGCTGGACACGGCCGCGATACCGCCCACCGCCCAGACGATCGAGCTCGAGAACATCCTGCGGGACGATGTCCCAGGCGCATCGCTGACGCCGGACGAGGTGCTGGCCGGGGCACCGGAGCGGCAGGGGGACTACTTCGTGGTGCCGGTGGTGGTCGAGGGGGCCGACTGAGGCCATGGCGACCGACCGCCGGGCGATGCCCGTGCCCTGGCGGCTCGTTGGCCGCCGAGGCACGCGGCGATGACCGACCGCCAGGAGATGGGCGCGGACCGGCGCGTCACCCGCCTGCGCGCCCACGCGATGGCCCGCGGGCTGCGCGCCGGCGAGTTCAGCGCGCGCGAGCTGGTCGACGCGCACCTGGCGGCGGCGCACGCCACGGACCGAGGCCTGCACGCCTGGATGTTCCTCGACGATGGCCGGGCGCGGACCCGCGCGGACGCCGCCGACCGCCGCCTGGCCGAGGCGCGCCGCGCCGGACCGGACGCGCTGGCCGCGCTGCCGCCGCTCCTCGGAATCCCCGTGGGCCTCAAGGACCTCGTCGTCACGCGCGGCCAGTCCTCCACGGCCGGGAGCCGCATCCTGCGCGGGTTCGTGGGGACCTACGACGCCCACATCGCCGAGCGGATCGATGCCGCCGGCGGGGTCGTGCTCGGCAAGACCAACATGGACGAGTTCGCCATGGGCTCCTCGACCGAGCACTCCGGATGGGGTCCGACCGGCAACCCGTGGGACCTCGGCCGCGTGCCCGGGGGCAGCAGCGGGGGCTCCGCGGCCGCCGTCGCCGCGTACCACTGCGCGGTCTCGATCGGGACCGACACCGGCGGCTCCATCCGCCAGCCCGCCGCGCTCTGTGGCGTCGCCGGCATGAAGCCGACCTACGGACGCGTCAGCCGCTACGGGATCGTCGCCTTCGCCAGCTCGCTCGACCAGGTGGGACCGTTCGGCAGGGACGTCCGCGACGTGGCTGCGCTGCTGCAGACCATCGCGGGGCGGGACGGCCGCGACTCGACGTCGAGCCCCCTGCCCGTGCCCGACTACCTCGCCGACCTGGCGGGCGACGATGACGTGGCCGCGGGCGCCGTACGCGGCCTGCGGCTGGGCCTGCCCCGCGAGTACTTCGTCGCCGGCATGGAGCCGGGTGTCGAGGCGCGGGTGCGGGAGGCGGTCCGGGCGCTCGAGTCGGCCGGCGCGGAGATCGTCGACGTCTCGCTGCCGCACACCGACTACGGCCTCGCCACGTACTACATCATCGCGCCCGCCGAGGCGTCCGCGAACCTCGCCCGGTACGATGGGGTCCGGTTCGGCTGGTCGCTGCGCGACGGCGACGTGCTCGCCAACTACCTGGCGACGCGCGGCACGGGCTTCGGCGACGAGGTGAAGCGCCGAATCATGCTTGGCACCTACGCGCTGTCGGCCGGCTACTACGACGCCTACTACGTGAAGGCGCAGAAGGTCCGGACCCTGATCAAGGGCGACTTCGACGCGGCCTTCGAGCGCGTGGACGCCATCGTCGCGCCCACCAGCCCGAGCGTGGCATTCCC
>JAJYJR010000626.1 GCA_021789355.1 Chloroflexota bacterium
TGAGTGAAGAGCGCGCTTCGGGAGATCGGTCTGGACCATCGCTGTCCCTTCCAATCCGGGCACCCGATGTGCCCCGTCACTTACTCCAACGCATCGAGCACGCCATCCGTCCGGATTCATTTACAGGTGTCGGCAACGGCGCAAAACTGACCCCCTAACGCCGGTCGAAAACTGACCCCCTGCCGCCACCACCGTGGCGGTCTCGACCGAGCGAGCCCAGGCTGTGCCGCATCTGATGCCCGCCTGGGAGGGAGGAGTTGCTGAGCGTGGAAGCCTGGGCCGAGATCCGGCGGCTCTACCTCGCCGAGAACATCCCGATCAAGGAGATCGCCCGTCGCCTGGGCTTGGCGCGCAACACCGTGCGGGCGGCCGTCCGCTCGTGTGAGCCGCCCGAATACGAGCGGCAGCGACGACCCTCGGCGGTCGATGCCGTCGAGCCCGAGATCCGCCGCCTGCTCAAGGAGTTCCCCAGGATGCCCGCGACGGTCATCGCCGAGCGGATCGGCTGGGACCGCGGCATCACGATCCTGCGCGAGCGCGTCGCCGAGCTCCGCCCCGTGTATCTGCCGCCCGACCCGGCCGGGCGCACGACGTATCGGCCGGGTGAGCTCGCCCAGTGGGATCTGTGGTTTCCCGAGGTCGACATCCCGATCGGTTCTGGCGAGATCGCCCGCTTTCCCGTCCTCGTCGGCGTCGCCGGCTACTCGCGCTGGATCGTGGCGAAGATGCTGCCCTCGCGCGAGAGCCACGATCTCCTGCTCGCCCACCGCGATCTGCTCGTCGCCTTCGGGCGGGTGCCCCGGTCGGGCGTCTATGACAACGAGGGCGCGATCGGCCGCTGGCGCGAAGGCAAGCCCGTCCTCACCCGAGCGTTCCAGGCGTTCCGGGGCGCGTTCGGCATGGGCGCGATCCTCTTGGAGCCACGCGATCCCGAGTCGAAAGGGCTTGTCGAACGGGCGAACGGCTACTTCGAGACGAGCTTCCTGCCCGGCCGCACATTCGCCTCGCTCGCCGACTTCAACAGCCAGCTCACCGCCTGGCTCGGCCGAGCGAACAACCGCTATCACCGGACGATCGATTGCCGCCCGGCCGACCGCTTCGCCGAGGACCGCGCGGCGATGCTGCCCTTGCCGCCGATCTTGCCCGATCCCGCCTTCCGGATGTCGACGAGGCTGCCCCGCGACCACTGGGTCCGCGTGCTCAGCTCCGACTACTCGGTCGATCCGAGCGTGATCGGGCGGCGGGTCGAGGTCCGGGCCGATCTCGAGACGGTCACGATCACCTGCGCCGGCGAGGTTGTCGGGCGTCACGAGCGCTCGCTCCGCAAGCATCGGACGGTGACCGATCCGGCCCACGACACCGCACGAGCCGTGCTGCGGTCCGAGCGGCACCGCCCGCACACCGCCGAGCCCGAGGTCGAGGTCCGCGACCTCCGAAGCTATGACGAGCTCTTCGGGGTGGCGCTGTGAGCGCGGCGGCCAGGACGGCGGGCGATCTCGCGTATCTGTGCCGGGCGCTCAAGGCACCCTCCCTTGCCGATGCCGCCGGCCGCCTGGCCGAGCGGGCACGGTCCGAGACCTGGACGCACGAGGCGTATCTCGTGGCCTGTCTCGAGCGGGAGGTCGCCGCGCGCGAGAGCCACGGCGGGGAAGCCCGGATCCGGGCCGCTCGGTTCCCCGCCCGCAAGGCGCTCGAGGATTTCGACTTCGAGCACCAGGCATCGGTCCGGCGAGAGGTCATCGCCCATCTCGGTGCGCTCGACTTCGTCGAGGCGAAAGAGAACGTCGTCTTCCTCGGGCCACCCGGAACCGGGAAAACGCACCTCGCGATCGGGCTGTCCGTCCGGGCCTGCCAGGCCGGGCACCGGGTCGCGTTCGCGACCGCGGCCGAGTGGGTCGCCCGCCTCGCCGAGGCGCACGCCCAGGGAAGGCTCCACACCGAGCTCGTCCGCCTGGGGCGCTATCCGCTCCTCGTCGTGGACGAGGTCGGCTACATCCCGTTCGAGGCCGAGGCGGCGAACCTGTTCTTCCAGCTCATAAGCGCGCGCTACGAGCGGGCGAGCGTGATCGTGACCTCGAACAAGCCGTTCGGCCGCTGGGGCGAGGTCTTCGGCGACGCGACGGTCGCCGCGGCGATGATCGACCGGCTCGTCCACCACGCCACGGTCGTCTCGCTGAAGGGCGACAGCTACCGGCTCCGGGACCGCGACCTGGGGAGGGTGCCTACCGACGATCAGGGCTGACGACTGACCCGAGGGGGTCAGTTTTCAACCGGCGGAGAGGGGTCAAGTTTCGACCGGCGTTGACAACAGGGATCGTTCCGAGGCGACCGCAGACCGCCCCCCGGAGGACCCGCAGCGGTCGGGTCGAGGCAAGCGGTGCGCCAAACCAGATGGTTTCGCCGGCGTCAGACGCAGCCCCTCGTCCCGCACGAATCGGGCACGATCAGGCGACCCCCCTTTGGCGCGCCTCCTCGGACCCCGTGTCGGCCTCCCGAAGCAGGCGCTCCAGGGTGGCGTGCCCCACACGCAGACGGGCGGCAGCCGCACGACGGGAGATGGTGCCGGCGGCGAGCTCGGCCCGCACCGCCGGCCACTGGCGGGCGAAGGCGGGACGCGCGGTGCCGCTGGGGCGTCCGATCCGCGCCCCCTTGCGTTGGGCATTCTTCATGCCCTCCCGCACGCGCTCCACGATGAGGTCGCGCTCCATCTCCGCGACGGCGGCGAGGATCGCGTAGATCAGGCGCCCGGTGGGGGTGGTGGTGTCGATGGGCTGGGTGATCGACACGAAGTCCACCCCGAGGTCGCGCAGCTCGGCGAGCGTGGTGGCGGCCTCCAGCGAGGAACGAAAGGCCCGGTCGAGCTTCCAGACGGCCACGATCTCGAGCCGGTGGTGGCGCGCATCGTCGAGCAGGCGCCGCCAGGCGGTCCGACCGCGCAGGTCGGCCGCCGACGCGAGGTCCACGTACTCGGTGGTCCGCCCGCCGTGACCGGCGGCCCACTCGCGCAGGGGCACCAGCTGCAACTCGGGATCCTGCCCGTGCTCCCGCGTGGAGACCCGGGCGTAGATCCCCACCCGTCCGATCTTCGCCGTCATCGCCGCGTCGTCCTCCGCAATTCGGTGAGCCGACGAGGACGGTGACCCCCGCGTGAGGTGCAACGGACCAGACTGAAGCAGATCCAGGTGCAGTCCCGGCCGCCCCTCGCCCAGGGTGCCTCAGTCATTGTCGAAGCACGACTGGCACAGACCGCCGGCCAGGGCGGTCGCCTGCCCGCGGTGACAGCGCCAGCACAAGGCCGGAGCCTGTCGCGGCGCCATCCGCTCGACGGCCGCCTCCCTCGCCGGCCGCTCAAGCTCGTTCAGCCTGACGCGCAGGTCGCGCAGGACTGCGTAGCAGGCCGGCACATCGGCCTTCGTCACGCCAGGCCAGCCCCAGTGCCGGCCGCTGCTGTCGATCCATTCGGGGTCGACCTCGGCGTACTCGATGGCGTACCCGAAACGGAGAACCGTGGCGTCGTCAATCGACGCGCCCTGGCGCACCGCACGGACCACCTGATCGATCGTCCTGAACTCCACTGCCGTCCTCCCTGCGTCCGTCTGGCGTGCAACCGCCGGTCGTCGACCGGTAGCGCATGGTCGGCCGAGGGACCCAGTTGTCAATGCTCGACCCGTGCCACGGCGCGAAGCAATGCGAGCGGCCGTTGCGGACTGGGGAACCCGGTGCGCCAAGGCACCACTTCCTGCGTCCCCGCACCGCACAACGTTCCTCCACGCGGCGTTTGCTAGCCGCTCCGGAGACGGAGGTGGGTCAATCTTCGCCCAGGGAAGCCGCAGCGCTCGAACCCGAGCCATGGTCGCCCCCATGGGCTACCCAGTTGGGGAGCAGGCGTCAGGTCGTTCGACCGGGGCACCGCCGCGCACCACGCGGTACCTTCCCCGGTGGACGAGCCCCGCGCCATGGGTTCGGACTGTCGACGCCGGGTGAAAACTGAGCACCTTCCGCCGGTCGAAACCTGAGCACCCCTGACCAGGTTCGCTGGCACCCTCGGCCGAGCCATGAGCTCGCTGCCCGAGGAGGAAGGAGTGCATCAGGTGG
>JAJYJR010000627.1 GCA_021789355.1 Chloroflexota bacterium
GGGCCGTGAAGAAGTCTGACAGGGAGATCATGGAGATCCTCGAGGCATACGACCTGACCCGCTGCCCCCACTCGGCCGCCGATCTCGCGGGCTGCGATCCCAAGACCGTGGCCCGCTACGTGAGCGCTCGCGACGCCGGCGCCGATCCCCGCGCGCCGATCCGCCGACCCATGAAGGTCGACCCGTATCGGGCCAAGATCGAGGAGCTCATCGAGCGCTCGGGCGGGCGCATCCGCGCCGACATCATCCATGAGCGCCTGGTGGCTGTGGGCTTCGCGGGCACCGAGCGCACGACCCGCCGGGCGGTCCACGCCGCGAAGGCGGCCTATCGCGCCGGCCGACGGCGCACGTATCGGCCCTGGGTCAGCGAGCCCGGCATGTGGCTCCAGTTCGACTGGGGCCAGGGCCCGACGGTCGAGGGCCGCCCCACCCTGCTCTTCTGTGCCTGGCTCGCCTGGAGCCGCTTCCGCGTCGTGCTCCCGACCCATGATCGCACCCTGGGCTCGCTCCTCGCGTGTCTCGACGCGACCCTGCGGCGGATCGGCGGCGTGCCCACCTACCTGCTCACCGACAACGAGCGCACGATCACGATCGAACGGATCGCCGGGGTGCCGGTGCGCCACCCCGAGATCGTCGCCGCGGGCCGCCACTATGGCGCCACCGTCCTCGCCTGCGTCCCGTTCGATCCCGAGAGCAAGGGCGGCAGCGAGGCGACCGTCAAGCTCGCCAAGGCCGATCTCGTGCCGACGCAAGCCAACCTGCGCGCGGCGTATCGGGACTTCGCCGCCCTCGAGGCCGCCTGTGCCGCGTTCTGCGCGGCCGTGAACGGCCGGGTCCACCGCGAGACCGGGCGGCGGCCCGACGAGCTCCTCGCGGCCGAGCGCGGCCGTCTCCACATCCTGCCCGAGACACCCTACACGGCGGCGCTCGGGGAGACCCGCACCGTCGCCGACGACCAGACGATCCGCCTGGGCTCGGTGCGCTACTCGGTGCCGCGGCCCTATGTCGGGGCCGAGGTGTGGGTCCGCCTCGCCGGTGACGAGGTCGTCATCGTCGCCCGGACGGAGACCGGTCTCGCCGAGATCGCCCGCCATGCGCGCTCGACGCCCGGTCGACCCCGCATCGACGACGCGCACTATCCCGACCATCCGGCCGGACGCGGGACGCGGCCACCGCGGGCCCGAGCGAGCGATCCCGCCGAGGCGGCCTTCCTCGCCCTGGGTCCCGGCGCCGAGCGCTGGCTCCTCGAAGCCGCCGCCGCGGGCAGCGTGCGGATCCGCACGAAGATGACCCGCGCGGTCGAGCTCGCCGCACTGGTGGGCCGAGGGCGCGTCGATGCCGCGCTCGCTGCGGCGGCGCTCGCCGGTCGCTTCGCCGAGGGTGACCTCGCCGCCGTGCTCGACCACTGGGCGCATCGCGAACCCGCGGGTGCCACGGTGCGGGCCGACGAGGCCCACTCGGTGCAGCCCGGGACGGGCGCCTGGGCGGGCTTCGGACGATGAACCCGCCCGAGGCACCGGCCCTGCCGGCCGAGCTGACGACGCTGCTCCATCGCCTGCGCCTGCCGTATGTGCGCCGCGCGGCGCCGGAGGTCCTCGCCACTGCCCGGGCCCAGCGCTGGGAGCCCGCCGAGGTGCTGCGCGTCCTGCTCGCCGACGAGGCCGCCGGACGCGACGAGGCGACGCGGGCGATGCGCCGGCGGGCCGCCGGCTTTCCCGCCGGCAAGACGCTCGAGAGCTGGCGGGAGGCCGAGTCGGCCATCCCGCTGCCGACCCAGCGGGCGCTCCGCACGCTCGAGTGGCTGGGACGGGCCGAGAACCTGGTCCTGGCGGGACCGTCGGGCACCGGCAAGAGCCACTACGTCGAGGGCCTCGCCCATCTCGCCATCGAGACCGGCCGGCGGGTCAGCTGGTTCAGCCTGGAGTCGCTCACCGCGACGCTCGGGCGGGCCAAGGTCGATGGCTCGGTGGCCCGGGTGGTGGCGCGCATCTGCCGCAGCGATCTCATCGTGGTCGACGACATCGGGATGCTCCCCGCCGGGCTCGAGGCCGCCGAGGCGTTCTACCGGGTGGTCGACGCCGCCTACGAGCGCCGCAGCGTGGCGGTGACCAGCAACCTCCACCCCTCGGGCTTCGACACGATCATGCCCAAGACCCTCGCCACCGCCACCGTCGATCGCCTCCTCCACCACGCCCACGTCGTGCTCACCGAGGGCGCCAGCTACCGGCTCGCCGAGGCCACCGCCGGGAAGGGGGTGGTGCCGCTGGCCTGACCATCCGAGCCGATCAGCTGTCCGTCCGCATGGAGATCACGTGTCCGCCGCGCGGGAGGCCAGCTGTCCGCCTACCGGGAAGTCCCGCTGTCCCTTGACACGCCCCCAAGTCAAGGGACAGGATGCTTATCCCGTTGTCTCAGCAGCCCACAAGATGCGGGGTGAGGCAATGGCCGCGTGCCAGGCATCGTCCACTTGACTCTGTCGACGGCTAGGGAATCTGTCCGCTTTGGCGGCCAGCGATTCTGTCAGCGGCGACGAGGAGAGAACGATCGGCGCCACGGGTGGTCGTGGGCCGGCGTGCGCGCTGCCGGTTCGGGCGGGGCCGGGGGTTGAGGATCCGCGGGCGTGAGATCGACCTCGATGTCAGGCAGGTCCTCCACGCGCCGTGAGAGGTGACGCGCGCGCAGCTCCCGGGGGTCTGCCGGCGCCGGTGCGAGCGGCAGGCACAGACCACCGTGGCTGACCCAGAGGCTGCCGTCGAGATGCTCCTGCAGGACCACCGAGCGGCCCGCCCAGCTGCGACCGTCGGGCCGTCGCGGCAGGGACAGGGGACCATCGGGCCAACTGATCGTCGCGTCACGCGCGACCCGGCGGGGATAGTGGAAGCAGAAGACCGACGCGGCGTCGAGGCCCTCGGGCCAGGCCCGCCAGGCCGGCCCGGGATCGGCCGGCGGCACCGCGAACCGGGTGTTGTGGCGGACGAGGAAGCCGGGCAGGAACAGGTTCGCGTCCTCGAGGGTGGTGATGGTCTCGAGGCGCAGCTCGACCACAAGGCGGTCCTGAAGGGTCCCCCACAGCCGCTCCACGCGGCCCTTCGCCTGGGCCGAGCCGGCTCCGATCCAGCGGATGCCCGCCTCCTCGAGCGCGCGACCGACCTGGGTGAGCGAGCGCTTGCCGGCGAGCTGCTCGGCCAGGGTGGCGGGCCGGTTCGACTCCCGGAGGAAGATCCCGTGGCGGTCCGAGTAGACGAAGTGGGGCAGCCCGTATCGCTTGGCCGTCTGAACGAACGTGGTGAAGTAGCCGACGGCATCCTCGGCCGCGCGGAACGTCCCGCCGGTCACGCTGCCCGTGGCGTCGTCGATGCCGGCCACGAGCGTGGCGAAGGGCCGCTCCGGTCCGAACCAGCGATGGCGGCTCCCGTCGGTCTGCAGCAGCAGGCCCTCCTGTGGCATCCGCTCCCGGCGGCTCCGGTGGCGCGGCGGGCGACGCGTGCGGACGGGTGCGCAGCCGGCCTCGGCGAGGATCCGCCGCAGCGTGCGCTCGGCGACCACGATCCCCTCGCGCTCCGCGAGCAGGTCCGCGAGATGGGCCCGGTTGACCCCGGCATAGCGTGTCCGGGCGAGCTCCATGAGCTGGGCGCGCAGCGCCTCGCCGGTGCGGTTGGCTGGAGCCCGGCCCGCGTTGCCGTGCGCCAGGGCCCCAGCACCGGTCCCGTAGCGGGCCAGCAGCCGGCTGACCTGGCGGGTCGAGAGACCCAGCGCCTCGGCCGCCTGGGCGACGGTGAGTGCCCCCGACACGACGTGCTCGAGGATGATGGCGCGGTGTTCCCACCGCTCCTTGGAACTGGATTGCTCCCTCGGTCTCATGACACCGAGGGTGACAAAGTCGCTGGCCGCTTAGCTCGGACAGAATCGCTGGCCGTTCACACATCGTCCACTTGACTCTTGACCGTTCCGAACTCGACGGAGACGCTGCGGGAACCAATGGCGCCAGATGGAGTGACGGCGTGAAGGGGCTTCGGCTTGCGGCCTGCGCCGCGATCTACGCGACACTCCTCGTCTCGGGCTGCGCTAACGGGACCGCGACCATCACCGGAACA
>JAJYJR010000628.1 GCA_021789355.1 Chloroflexota bacterium
GGCAGCGCCGGGCGGGCCGCTGCGGGACGGCCGCCACGGCGGCGCGCAGCTCGGCCGGGACGTCCCGTGGCGCCAGCGCCTCGAGCACCGCGTGGAGGTCGCGCTCGAACCGTTCGTCGTTCATCGCAGACTCCCCCCGCCGGTGCGCTGGGCCGCGTCGTAGGCGGCGTGGAGCACCGCGAGCGCGGCGTGCAGGCGGGACTTCACCGTGCCGGGCCGCGCACCGGTGTGCTCGGCCACCTCTTCGAGCGAGAGGCCGGCGAAGTAGTGCAGGACCACGACCGTGCGCTGGTCCGGGGTGAGGTCGGCGAGCGAGCGGCGCAGGGCGTCGCGCTCGACGAGGCGCGGCAGGCCGTCCGGCGCCGGCAGCTCGGGGACGGCGTCCATCGGCAGCGTCCGCACCCGCCGGCGCTGCCGCAGCCGATCGCGGCAGCCGTTCACGAGGATGCGCCCGAACCAGGCCTCGAAGCGCTCCGGGTCCCGCAGGTCGGCGAAGCGGTCCCAGGCGCGGAGGGCGGCGTCCTGCACCGCGTCCTGGGCCTCGATCTCGCTGCCCAGCAGCAGCGCCGCGAGCCGGTAGGAGGGCGCCAGGGCACGGTCTGTCAGGCGCGCGAACACCGCCGCCCGCTCGGCCTCGCCGCGGCCCTCGTGGTCCTCCCGGTCCGCCACCACCGCCTCCCCATCGACCATACACGTCCAGACGACGGACGCGCGCGGAAGGTTCGATCTTCGTCAGAGCGGACTGGGCGAGGACGCGCCATCAGCGGCCCGACCCTCGGGCGCATCACCCGGGCGCCACCACACACGAACCCCGTCTCGCGGGCGCGGCGCCCTCAGGCGGGGCCGGCCCTCCGGGAACGCCGCGCGGCGGCACGCAGGATCCAAGCCCAGGCGAGCGAGAGGGGGAGCACCGACCCGATGGCGATCGTCAGGTAGGCCCCCGCGAAGATGGCGGCCTTCTCGAGCGCGATGCCGTCATCGCCGACGGGTCCCGACCGCAGCGGCGTGAGGCCGCGGCTGAGGACGAAGACCCACGCGGTCGCGATGACACCGATCATCGCGCTGGCGAGGACGGCGGGCACGACGAGCGAGTCCTCCGTCATGGGGCCGAGGGCCGCCCCGAGGGCCACGGCGAGGACGACCAGCGCACACGGTACGAGCTGGCCCCAGGGACCGACCGGGAGCATCAATCCCAGGACCTCGCGGAAGGTCGGGAAGAGCGCCCCGAGCGAGGCCGACGATGCGCTGATCGCCGCGATCGCGAGCACCGCGACCCATCCTGCCAGCAACCCGCCACGTGTCCGCCATCGCATCGTCGGTGCCGTCGGGCCGCTGCACCCGTTCACGAAGACTGGCGGTGCGTCGGTTCGGAGTGCACCGATCCGGGCGGCCAGAGGGCCGGCACGGCCGCGCCATCGTCGAGGGACGCGTGGCTGACGAGGGCGTGGAGGAGCATGCCGAAGCCGGCCAGGAAGGCCAGCGCCCCGAGCCATGCCCACGGGCCCCGGCTCACGCTCACCACGGCGCCGCCGGCGATAAGCCAGACCGCAAGGAGCAGCCGTGCCGAGACGCGCCGGCGGCGGGGGTCGCGTTCCCACAGGAGCGCGCCGACGAACCCGAGGAGGCAGCCGACGACGAAGAGGCCGGCCCAGGCATCCCCGAGACCCGGCATGGCCTGCACGGTGGGGTGGAGCAGGGCGGCCATCGCGAACATGCCGACGACGAGCGCCGCGGTCGAGATGCCGTAGGCGACCGCCCACAGGAGTGCGCGGCGAGGGTCGGACGAGCGGTGGCCGACATATCCACCCACCGCCGCCCCGAGGGCCGGGATGCACACGGCCATGACGAGGGTGCCGTCGAGCGCCAGTGGCACGGTCGAGGCGGCGACGCTGAGCGCGACCTGCGCGAGGCCCGCGACGCCGATCAGCAGGCTGATCACCCGCCGCGCGTCCATGGTCGCGTTCCACCACGCCTGGAGCATCGGGCCTGGTCCTTCTCGAATCGCCGGACGGCACCATGCTGCGCTCGGCCCCGCCCGTTGTCGAGGGTCTGCCGGTCTTACCGCGCCACGCCCCCGAGCGGGTCAAAGGCGCTCAGGATCGTGCGCTGAGCAGCTCCTTCGGGTCGAGCACTGCCCCGCGGCATGGGCCACTGCGCCGATCATGCCCACTCACGGGAGCGGCAATGAGGCCGATCTCTCGTCCCGGCGCGCGGGCTCGCGACGCGCCGCATGCCCGGCCTGTTCGTCGTAGATCACCGGGCGAGCGTCCCGTCGGGCTCGACCACGGAGATGACGAGCATGAGGCCATTGAACGGGGCCTCGCCCGTCACCACCAGGGTGCCCTCGGGCGCCACCTGGATGCCCACAACGACCGTCCGCTCGGCAACGCTCGGCGCAAATGGCCACCCTGGCGGCGCGGCACCGTCCGGACCGAGCGCCAGCACGGCGCCCTGTCCACCGGCTGCTTGGCCTATCGCCACATAGACCGTGCCATCCGTCGCGACGACCGGCGGTTGGACATTCCCACCTCCGCCAGTCGTAAACGGAGCGATGCTGACGAACGTGGCCCCTGCCGGCAGCCAGACGGGCCAGCCGGCGCGCACCGAACCGTCTGGCGCCACGGCGAGCAGCCCCTGTGTCTGCCAGTTGGCGCCCTTGTGGAGCTGCACGTACAGCGTGCCGTCCGGGCCCACCGTGGGCGGCGCCAGGCGGGGCGGGTTGCCCTCCCCGAGGCCGTACGTCCAGGCACCCTCGCTCGCCGGGAGGGTGTACAGCTGGCGCACCTGGCCCGTCGGGCCGATCGACACGAGGCGCTGCGGCTGGCCCGGGTCGCCGCCGGTCATCACGTAGAGCGTGCCGTCCGCGCCGATCGCGGGCGGCGAGGCGGGACCCTCGATCGACACCGGCCAGCCGAGATGCCGGGCACCGTCGGGGTCATAGGCGCTGAAGTCCGTGCGGACGATGCGCAGCGGCGTCGTGCTCGGCAGCGTGACACCGTTGTCCTCGACGCCCCAGGCGTAGATGGTCCCGCCAGCGCCTAGCGCGAAGCTCTCGCCCGGCACCCGAACTGGCCAGCCGGGTCGCATGGTTCCGTCGGGGCCGTAGGCGACCACCTGGAACGTGGTGCTGCTTGCGAGCTCGGGGCCAACCTCGCCATACAGGGTGCCGTCGGCGCCGAAGGCGAGCGATGGCACCTGGCAGCTCGCCGTGCCACAGGAGAGGAGACCCGACAGCGTGACCGGCCAGCCGGGCACGACCGAGCCGTGCGCGTCGAGTGCCACGAGCTGCTGCACCTGGCGGGATCCTGCCGATGGCAGGCTTGAGGTGACGACGACGAGGTGGCCATTCGGTGCGACGAAGAGGTTGCCACCCCTCGTCAGGCCCCCGGCAGCCGCCTCGACGGCGGGCGACCAGCCCGCCCTTGGTTGCCCCGAGGAATCGAAGGCGTAGATCGTCGCGCCAGACGCGTCGCCGTAGCGGGTGCCCGCCACATACAGCGTGCCGTCCGGGGCCACGACCGGGGAACTGACCCCGATGATCCCCGCCGGCGCGAAGGGCCAGCCGGGTTTCACGTGCCCGCCCGCGTCGAGCGCGTACACCTTGCCCTGCCCCTGCGCCGTCCCCGGGAACGTCGAGACGTAGAGCGTGCCATCGGGCGCGCGCACGGGCGTCGAGCCGTTGGGGACGCGGAACGGCCAGGCGGCACTCGACGCCGGGCTGGAGCTCGGTGTCGCAGGGAGCGCCGGACTTTCGACAGCCAGCGCGGCCGCGGGATCGAGGGCCCGCCACGTGGCGCCGCCGTCGCTCGTGGCGTAGAGCGCCTGCCGGCCCGTGCTCGCCGCGGCAGCGTCCCCGCCGAGCCCCCACCCGGTCGTCGCGTCGACGAATCCGAACGAGCTCGAGACCGCGAAGGTCCACGGTGCCACGCTGGCCACGCGCGTCCAGGTGCGCCCGCCGTCGTCGGTGCGGCGCACCTCGGCCGTGTCCCACGGGAGCATGATCCATTGCTGCGGCCCGAGCACCGACAGCACGCCCGCCCCATCGATCGTCGGCGTGGTCGTCCAGGATCCGCCGGCGTCGCGCGTGGT
>JAJYJR010000629.1 GCA_021789355.1 Chloroflexota bacterium
CGTCCGTGAGCCCGGAGAGCCACTGCTCGAGCGCGAGCGCGGAGGCTGCGTCGCGCCGGCGAATCGACTCGATCCCGCGGCGAAGCTCACCGACGACGAGGACGCTCGTGAAGAGCGACTCCTCGGCCACCGCCGCGAACCACTCCCTGACTCCTGGATTCGCGCGCTCGCCCTTGCGGAGCTCCGAGACGATGTTCGTGTCGACGAGCCAGCTCACTCGACGGCTCTCGGCAGGTCGCGGAACGAGGAAAAGTCGTCGTCGGAGCCGACATCGGGCATGGAGGCCAGCGCCTGCTTGAACGACGCGCGCTCAAGATCACCCCGCAGGGCCGTTCTGAGGATCTCACGGTGCTCCGCCTCCGCAGAACGGCCATGCCTGGCGGCCCGCCGCTTCAGGGCACGGACGATCCCGTCGTCCACGTTGCGCACGATCAACTGCCTCGTCATCGCGACCTCCGCGATAGCAATGATAGCATCGCGGCTGGTGCGCCCGGACGGACTCGGGGCCATACGAAGCAAAGCGCCCGATCGGCTCTCGTGGTACGCGACGCAGCAGCCAGAATCACGTTCACTGCGGCGCGCGATTGTGCGACAATGTCGCACATGGAACGCGTCGGCATCCGGGAGCTGCGCCGCCAGGCAAGCGGACTCGTTCGCCGGGCGGCCGGCGGCGGCGTCATCGAGGTGACTGATCGCGGGCGCGCGGTCGCTGTCCTGGTCCCGGTGATGCCGGCGGGAATCGTCCGCCTCGAACGGGAGGGACTTGTCCGACCCGCCGAGGGTAACCTTCTGGACCTCGAGCCCGTGGCGCTCCCCCCCGGCGCGGTCGCCCCCTCGCGGGTGGTCGAGGCGGGCCGCGCCGAGTGAGGGCCCTGTACCTCGACAGCTCGGCGTTCGTGAAGGTCGTCGTGGCCGAGACAGAGTCGCCCTCCCTGCGCGCCTACCTCGCGGGCGCGGGATCTCGCTTCGTCTCCTCGGCTCTCCTCCGAACCGAGGCGCTGCGCGCCGTCCGGCACCTCGGTCCGGACGTGCTCGCCGCAGTTCGGGAAGCGCTGCGGCGCGTCGACCTCGTCGCGATCGATGATCGCGTCCTCGATGCCGCGGGCATCCTGGAGCCGCAGATCCTGCGGACGCTCGACGCCATCCACGTAGCGACGGCGCTCGCGCTGGGCGACGACCTCGAAGCGATCATCACCTACGACGAGCGGATGCTCGCCGCCGCTCACGCGCTCGGGCTGCCTGCCGTCGCGCCGCGCTGATCGCCGGCGCCGGCAATACCCGAGATGACGTGTCATCCGCTCGTCCCGGGCCTGTGCGGCAGGAAACGTTGTCCCTGGTGGCCTGGCGGGACCCTCCTGTCAAGGCTCGCGCCGTCCGAGGGCAGCCTGCTTCAGAGAACGGGACGCCCGCGGGCCCGCGGTATTGTACTTGCCGATGAACTCCGCCGGCGACGCCTCGATCCGGCGCCAGACGCTCCAGGACGTCGCCGCCCTCCGCGACGTGATCGGCCGGGCCTTCGGGGGTGAGGCCGAGGTGGTCGCCTTGGAGGAGGCGCTGGCGCAGCGCTCCGACAGCACGGGCTACGTTGCCCTCGTCGACGACCGCATCGTCGGGCACGTTCGGCTGACCCGTGGATGGATCGACGCGGAGCCGCGGCTGGTCGAGGTGCTCGTGCTCAGCCCCCTGTCCGTGGCGCCGGAGTGGCAACGACGGGGGATCGGCCGGGCGCTCGTCGCCTATGCCGTGGAGGAGGCTGAGCGCGCTGCCGTCCCCGCGGTGTTTCTCGAAGGGGACCCGGCATACTACGCGCGGCTCGGGTGTCGACCAGCCGCCGAGTTGGGCGTGACCCCGCCGTCCGCGCGGATCCCCGAGCCCGCCTGCCAGGCCATTCCGCTCGCCGGATGGGAGCCCTGGATGCGCGGGGCGCTCGTCTACGCGGACACGTTCTGGGCGTTCGATTGTGTGGGCCTGCGAGGCGCCCGGCTCGAGCGAGCGCGCGACAACTCGGGGGACGGGACCGCCACCGGCTTGGGTGGCGAGACGGCGTCCACCACTCCCGATGGACGGCTCGCGGGCGGCGCGGTGGAGTAGGACTGGCGTCGCCGCCGAACGCGACCAGCGGTGCACCCGCCAGACACCAGAATGGAGGACCCCCTCGCCTGGTGCGCGACCGGATAGCGCAAGACACGATGGGTGTCTTGAGAAGCAGTGAGTAGCGCCCATACTGGCAAGTCGAGCGGGTGCTGGCGTTCCCGCAGGACTCGGGGCCCGGAAACCAACGCGCTGGACGCGATCTCTGAACCTCGGCGCGACCGCGATCGGCGCCCGACGGTTGCACGGAACCCCTCGGGCCGCGAACATCAGTCCATGCAGATCGTGGCTGGGCAGTCTCCCTCCAGGCGCTGTCGGCCATGGCGGAGGCCACGTTCGGCGACCTCGTGAAGGCCGTCGCCGACGTCCGGCACGGGCTCCTCGCCGTCGACGCCGGCATGCACAGCGACCTTGAGGCCCTCTGCCCGACGCCGGGTCCGACCAGGCCGATCTCTGGGGCATCAATGTCTACCCCGCCGACTATGGGACGCCCGGCTTCCTCGAGTTCGACTCGGTGATCAACCTGCGCCCCGGCCAGGGGAACCGGACACGGTCGGTCGAGGATCCCGCGGCCCGTGCGGTCATCGCCGAGCTCGTCGGTCGGGTGGTGGCGCCGTGACGCTCCATCCCGACCTCACCCCCGACCGCTGGCAGGCCATGACGCTCGCCGAGCAGCTGGGCAACGCCGGGGCGGACGTCGGTCGGGCGATCCGGGCGCGCGAGAGTGGCAACGAGCCGCGCATGGCCGCAAGCCTGTCCCGTGCGCTCGCCCAGCTCCACCTCACCCTGGCGGACCCGCGCTGGGCCGGTCACCGCCGCCGCGAGATCGCACGGGCGCGCGAGGTCGTGTGCGATCTGCTGGCCGGGGATAACGCCTACGGCTCGACGCCCGCGTCCGTCGAGCGCTGGTTCATGGCCTACGCGATCCAGGCTCGCGCCGGACACTGACGTGCCAGGCGTCGGGACGGCGTGCTGCCGGCTGGGCCGACGACGCGCCATCGGCCTTGACGCCTGGACCGTTTCGCCCATGCTCATGGGTTCGGCATGAACAAGCGCCCCCGGACGGACTCGGGGGCGCACGAAGCAAAGCGGACGATGCGCTTGCGTGGTACGCAACCGTGTGAGCCAGACTCGGCCCTTCTCATGGACGCTCGGACCCACTCGGCAGCCGCCTCGCTGGCCACGGCCGCGCCTCACGAGGGGTAATGCGGCCCTATGTACCGACAGGCCGACTCGCCTACGCTCGGCTCCACGCGGGAGGCGTTGACGCGCGGCGCTCGCACTGGCCGGCGGTGCCGCGTCCGTGCCACTAACGAACCCGACCCGCGCGGCCACCGGCGTGTGCCGCTGACCGGTCGAGCGAGGGGGGGTGTGCGCCATGGCCCACGCGAGCATTCGTCGCCACGTCGATGCGCCGATCGAGCGCGTCTGGCGGCTCGGGACCGACCCCCAGCGCAGGCCCGGCTGGCTCGAGTGACTTGTCGATGCCAGTGAGGTGAACGGCCCGGACGACGGGGTAGGGACCACGGCAGTCCTGGTCCTGAAGGGGCCCGACGGCGTCCATCGCCTGCGGCCCGAGGTCGTGACTGATCGCCCGAGGCTGCATGCGCACGTTGCCGCTGAGGTCGGGGGTGGCATGTCGTACCGCTCCACCATTCGGCTCGCGGAGGCCAGCGGCGGCACCGACTTCACCTGGGAGCAGGACCTCGTGCCGGCCGCGGGAATGCTCCGAGCGCTCGCCGATCGGTTTCTTGTCCGCCGCATGAGCGAACGGCAGATGGCAACCCCCGCGATCGCTTCGTCGCCCTCCTCCGGCAGATCGAGGTTGCGCAGGGAGCCTGAGAGAGGGCTGCCATGAAGGGATCCGCGGGGTGAACCGCATCGCCTCCACCGCGGACGTCAGACCGGATGTCCTCGTCGACGAGGCCACCGGGCTCCTGCAGGGACTGATCCGCAACCGCTGCGTGAACGACGGTTCGGTGGAGTCAGGGAGATCG
>JAJYJR010000630.1 GCA_021789355.1 Chloroflexota bacterium
CCGGCTACTACGACGCCTACTACGTGAAGGCGCAGAAGGTCCGGACCCTGATCAAGGGCGACTTCGACGCGGCCTTCGAGCGCGTGGACGCCATCGTCGCGCCCACCAGCCCGAGCGTGGCATTCCCGCTGGGCGCCCGCCTGGACGACCCCGTCGCGATGTACCTCTCCGACGCGTGCACGCTGCCGGTCAACGTGGCCGGGCTTCCCGGGATCTCGATCCCGTGCGGCCTTTCCGACGGCCTGCCGGTCGGTCTGCAGATCATCGGCCGGGCCTGGGACGAGGCGGGGATCCTGCGGATCGGGCGCGCCTACGAGGCGATCACCACCGACGCGGACTGGCGGACACAGGAGCCGTCCGACCTGCCGGCGCTGGAGGATCCCGCGACGGCGCCCCCGCGCCTGCCCGACGCCGCTTCGAAGTCCGGACGCCGGACGCCGGCCTGACCGGAGAGGAGTGACCGATGTCCATCGAGAGCTTGCCGCCGTCGACCCGCTCGCGGCTGGCCGCCCGCGTGTCGGCCGTGCCGGCCTCCGGGATCCGCAAGTTCTTCGACGTCATCGCCACCATGCCCGATGTCATCTCGCTCGGCGTGGGCGAGCCCGACTTCACGACGCCCGCCCGGGTGGTGCAGGCGGGCATCCGGTCGCTCGAGGCGGGCCGCACGCACTACACGAGCAACTACGGGACCCTCGAGCTGCGTCGTGGGATCGCCGACAACCTGGAGCGGCGGTACGGCGTCTCGTACGATCCCGCGACCGAGGTCCTGGTTACCGTCGGCGCATCCGAGGCCGTGGCCGCGACGATGACGGCGCTCGTCGACCCCGGCGACGAGGTGCTGCTGCACGAGCCCTCGTACGTCGCGTACATGCCGGCGATCGTCTTCGCAGGCGGCACGACCGTTCACGTCCCGACCCGTGCCGCCGACGGCTTCGCGCTCGACCCGGACGAGGTGGAGCGCCGCGTGACGGCACGGACCAGGGTCCTGTTCCTGGGATACCCGTGCAACCCGACCGGCGCCGTGCTGCCCCCCGACGTGCTCCGTGCGCTCGCCGACGTTGCCCGCCGGCACGACCTGCTGGTGGTCAGCGACGAGATCTACGACCGGCTGGTCTACGGCGGCCACCACCACGAGTCGATCTCGAGCCTGCCCGGGATGCGGGAGCGCACCGTGCTGATCGGCGGGTTTTCCAAGGCCTACGCGATGACCGGGTGGCGGGTGGGCTACATCTGCGCGCCGCGCGACATCCTCGAGGGGATCGTCAAGATCCACCAGTACGCCATCATGTGCGCGCCCACCACCGCCCAGGACGCCGCGACGGTCGCCCTGCGCGAGGCGGAGCCCGACGTGGAGCGCATGCTCGCCGAGTACGATCGGCGCCGGCGGATGTTCGTGGACGGCCTGAACCGGATCGGGCTACCGACGATCGAGCCGAGGGGCGCGTTCTACGCCTTTCCGTACGTCGGCGGGACGGGTCTCAGCAGCGAGCAGTTCAGCGAACGGCTGCTGTTCGAGGAGCACGTCGCGGTCGTGCCGGGCGACTCGTTCGGGCCGTCAGGTACCGGCCACGTGCGCGCCTGCTACGCGACCAGCTACGAGCAGCTGGAGGAGGCCCTGGTCCGGATCGAACGCTTCGTGGCACGGCTGTGAGGGCGCGGCGCATGGCGGACGCTGCCGCCGGCGGCAACGGACCGGGAGCCACCGAAGGCATGGGACCGGGCGCGGCGACCGGCTGGGAGGCGGTGATCGGGATCGAGGTCCACGCGCAGCTGCGCACGGCCTCGAAGATGTTCTGCCGCTGCTCCACCGACCTGCGGGACGCACGGCCGAACAGCCGCACCTGCCCGGTCTGCCTGGGGATGCCCGGGGTCCTGCCGGTGATCAACCGCCGCGCGGTGGAGCTCGTGCTCGCCACCGGGCTCGCCATCGACGCCGAGATCGCGCCCGTCACCCGCTGGGACCGCAAGAACTACTTCTACCCCGACCTCCCCAAGGGCTACCAGATCAGTCAGTACGACCTGCCGCTCGCCTCGCGCGGCCAGCTCTCGTTCGACACGAGCGAGGGGCCGTTCACCGTGCACATCACGCGGGCGCACCTCGAGGAGGACACCGCCCGGCTGCAGCACACCACGGACGATCTGGGGCGGCGCATCAGCCTGGTCGACTTCAACCGGTCGGGGCTGCCGCTGATGGAGATCGTCACCGAGCCCGACATCCGTACCGCCGAACAGGCACGCCGGTACGCGGAGGAGCTCCGGCTGCTGCTCCGCACGATCGGCGCCTCGGACGCGGAGATGGAGAACGGCCAGATGCGGGTGGAGGCGAACGTCTCGCTTCGCCCGGCCGGCCGTGAGGCGTTCGGCACGCGCGTCGAGGTCAAGAACATGAACTCGTTCCGCGCGGTCGAGCGGGCGATCGCCCACGAGATCGAGCGGCAGGCCCGGGTGCTCGACGCGGGCGAGACGCTCGTGCAGGAGACGCGCGGCTGGGACGACGTCCACAACGAGACGTACCGGATGCGGGTCAAGGAATACTCCGACGACTATCGCTACTTCCCGGAGCCAGACCTGCCGCCGCTGCGAACCGATGCGGCCTGGCTGGAGTCGATCCGGTTGGGGCTCCCGGAGCTGCCCGCGGTGCGCCGCACCCGGTACGTCGGCGAGCTGGGGCTGTCCCCGTACGACGCCGGGGTGATCGTGGGCGACCCGGCGGCCCGCGCGCTCTTCGAGGAGGCGCTCGCGGAGGCGGGCGCCTCCGCCATGCCGAAGGCGCTGGCGAACTGGGTGACCGGCGAGTACCTGCGTATCGCGAGGCAGCGGGGAGACAGCGGGCGGGCATCCGGCGCGGAGCTCGCGCGACTCGTCGCCATGGTCTCGGACGGGCGCATTTCCGGCACCAATGGCAAGGAGATCCTCGCGCGGCACGTCGAGACCGGCGAGCCGGTCGAGCGGATCGTCGAGGAGCTGGGTCTCGCGCAGATCTCCGACACCGGCGCGCTCGCGTCGGCGGTGGACGAGGTCCTCGCCGCGAACCCCGGCGCGGCGTCGGACTACCGCGCGGGGAAGCAGCAGGCGGTCGGCTTCCTGGTGGGGCAGGTCATGAAGGCGACACGCGGCCAGGCCAACGCGGCCATCGTGCAGCGGCTGGTGCGCGAGCGGCTGGAGGAGGGGGCGTGAACCGGGACGGATGGGCGCGGCCGTCGTGCCAGTGGGTGGTGGTGCGGTGCAGCCGCGGGGTCGGTCGGTGAGCGCGCTGAACGTGGTGTTCTGGGTCGGCGGCGTGGCGCTGGTCGCCGCGGCATACGTCCGGGGCGTGCCGTACTGGCGCCGGTACCAGGCGCTGCGCGCGCAGCAGGACAACATCCGCCGCTACGAGACGTGGCGGGGCCGGCCGACCGAATCGGGCCCGTCCAGCGCGGACCTCATGGAGGCCGAGCTGCGCCGTCGCGCCCAGCCATGGCTGGTGGCCGGGATCGCCGGCATCGTGATGATCCTGGCCGGGTTCGCGGTGCGGTAGAGGATCCGGGTCGGGAATGGCCGGGCCGCCAGGTCCGGGTCTCCACAGCGATGTGATCGGGCCGCAAGCGCGCATGGCTCCCACTCGACGCCTGCCGGCTCGAGCGCCTGCCGGCTCGAGCGCCTGCCGGCTCGAGCGCCTGCCGGCTCGAGCGCCTGCCGGCTCGAGCGCCTGCCGGCTCGCCTCGCGAGACAGACTTCGGCCACGGCTCGTCAACTCCGACCGGGGCCGCCTGACGCTATCGTGCCCCGGTCTCTGCCGCCCCAGCCCCGGCGGCGGGACGCTCGCGTGGCGCCACAGCCGCTATCGCACGCGGGAGGAGCAGTACGGAGCCGAACGCGACCCGCCAGACGGCCCGTGGCCCGTCGACAGGCCCGGATCGTGCGGGGAGTCGTCCTCCCTGGCCCGGATTCGCCCCCCATCCGGGCGCGTGGCCCTGCGTAAGGATCGCCGGGCGTCCAATAGCGCCGGAGTCGAGGAGAACCGGCGCTATCGCACACCACGAGTCCAATAGCCACCGCGGAGCCCGCGCGATTCGACGCGACCGGACGCCGGGCACGGGCTTCGGCC
>JAJYJR010000631.1 GCA_021789355.1 Chloroflexota bacterium
GTGGTACGTGCGGGCACAGGCCTTCCCGCTGCCGCTCAACGCCAACTCCGGCTGGAGCCCGGTCAACCGGTACAGCGTGCAGTAGACCAGGTCACGTCAGGGCGGGTCGACGCCGGGACCATCCCGCAGCCGACCCGCCCCATCTCGCGCCGACCAGCCCCAACCCGCGGCCGACCTGCCGCACCCGCTCTACCCCGGCCGCACCAGCCCCAACCCGCGGCCGACCTGCCGCACCCGCTCCATCCCGCGCCGATCTGCTCCACGCCGGCTGCGCCTGCCACCGGGCGCCGTTCGTCAGCCCCCGCGTTCCTGACCAACGCGCGCCCCACGAGCACGGAACGACCCGGGGTGGCCCGTGCGCGGCTCGACCTCGCCCGTCCCGCCCTGCTCGAGCCCCGTTTCGTGCTCGGTGACGTACGACGAGGTCCCCTGCGGCAGGCTGCCGCCCGCCGCAGCGGCGCCGCCCGCCGTCTCGCGCTCACCAGGCGAGCATTGGCCAAGTGGCCCGCGCCCGCTCCCCCCGCCCGCGCTTCGCCCCCGCCGGCCCGCCGTCGGGTGCCACTCGGCGCCGGCACGGTGCGCTGCCGCCATACTTTGTATGTCGCGCCGGACACCGCCTCCCGCATGAGTCCATCCCCGCAGCGGGGCCGCGTGACGCTCAGCGCGACGCACAGCGCGCCGCTCGGCATGCCGCCGGCCGCGCGATCCGGCACAATCCGGGGCACAGGCGTCCGCCCGGGCGCCGCCACGCAGCCACGCCGCCCACGCCCCGCTCCGCGTCCCAGCGAGGTGACACCGTGATCGATCTCACCGGCAAGTCGGCCGTCGTCACCGGCGGCAGCCGCGGCATCGGCCGTGCCATCGCCGTGCGCCTCGCCACCCAGGGCGCCGACGTCGCGTTCAGCTTCCGCGGCAACGAGGAAGCCGCCAACGAGACCGCCCGCACCATCGAGGCCCTCGACCGTCGCGCGCTCGCCCACCGCGGCGACGTGACCGACTCGTCGGCGGCGAACGCCCTGATCGCGGCCGCGCTCGAGGCGTTCGGACGCATCGACATCCTGGTCAACAGCGCCGGCATCACCCGCGACGACCTCCTGATGCGGATGACCGACCAGGCCTGGCAGGACGTGCTGCAGACCAACCTCTCCGGCGCCTTCTACACCACCCGCGCCGTCCTGCGTCCCATGCTCCGGGCGCGCAAGGGGCGAATCGTGAACATCTCCAGCGTCGCCGGCCAGGCCGGGAACGCCGGGCAGGCCAACTACTCCGCGGCGAAGGCCGGGCTGATCGGGCTCACCAAGGCCACCGCGCGCGAGGTCGCCATCCGCGGGATCACCTGCAACGCGGTCGCGCCCGGCTTCGTCCTCACCGAGATGACCCAGATCCTGCCGGAGTCGATCCAGGAGGGGATCCGCTCCGCGACGCCCATGGGCCGCTTCGGGACCGCGGAGGAGATCGCCGACGTGGTGGCCTTCCTCTGCTCCGACGAGGCGGCGTATGTCACCGGCCAGGTGGTGGGGGTCGACGGCGGCCTGGTGATGATGTAGGCCGCCTGGGGGCGCGGGAGGTGGGTTGCGGCCGGGGGCAGTGCCGCGACCCGGGGCAGTCGCCGCAGGCCCAGGGCAGTCGCCGCGGGACGCCGCTCAGCCCGGTACCGATGCCCCGTCGTGGCTCGGAGGTATGTCGAGGCCGAAGTGCCGGCCCAGCGCGTCGCGCACGGCCAATCGGATCGCCGGGTCGGTGACGTATCGGATGCCGCCGCCGGGGAGCACCTCCTCGGTCCTGACGCGCGCGACTGAGATGGTTCGGACCTGGTGGCAGAGGATCACCGCATCCGCCGTCTGCCCGGCCTGTCCCCTGGGGATCGCCACCTCGTTGGGGTACCGGGGCGTGGTCCAGGCCGTGGTGATCGGGCAGACGCTCACCCGCCCGGACCGGTGAAACGGCTCGTTGGAGACCACCAGCACGCGGCGCGTCCCGCCCTGCTCGTGACCCGCGACCGGCTCGAGGTCGGCGATGACGACGGCCCACCGCAGCCGCCTCACGCCGGCGGCCATGTCTCGGCGTCTGCGGATCGAAACTCGGATTCCAGCGTCGCCAGTTCGCCGGTGAAGAGAGGATCATCGGCTGCCCGGGACCAGGCGTCCTCCTCGTCCGCTTCCCGCACCCGGCGAACCAGTTCGCTGATGGCCATCTCGACCACGGCGTCCTGGCTGGGCGCGATCTGGCGGTCGGCAAGTTCCCGCACGGCCGACACCACGGGGGCCGGCAGGTTGTAGGTGCGCTTGACGCGGTCCGACGGCATGGGTTCATGTTAAGGGTGTCGGAATGACGTGTCAATTATGGGCGTCGAGGCGACGTCCGCGCAGGGTCCGCGCACGCGAGAATCGCGCAGGTGTCCGGCCGAAGATCTCCGACCGCAGGTCGCGGAGCGCCGAGTCGCCTGACCAGGCGGCTCGTGCGGCTACTTGCCCAGGCTCAGCGCCGTCTCCATGATCGTGCCGATCGTCTCGGAGTTCTGCAGCACGCTGTTGTGGTCCGCATCCGGGACCATGGTCAGCGTGGCGTTGTAGCCGGCCGCCTGCAGCGCCTGCTCGAACGTCTGCGCCTCGATCGGCCGCACGTTCATGTCGTCCGCGCCCTGGATGAGGTGCACGACCAGCCCGGGGTTGCTGTGCGCCCGGGCAAGGGCGAACGGATCGCCGGCGGCCCAGTCCGCCGCGAGCCCGGCCGAGGTGCCCGACGTGCCACCCGAGGCCGCGGGCTGTGGCGACGCACCGACCCCCGGCACGCCCGGGGATCCGCTCGGGGCAGGCCCGCCGAAGAAGGCTTCCAGGAACCCCGGCGTGATCCCGCTCTGCGAGTAGATCCCCGCGATTCCCACGAACGCATCCGGCTTGGTCGACCCGGACGGCGTCAGGCACGCGCCGGTCGCGGGCGTGAACGGGTCGGAGGAGAGCGCTTCGGTCGACGCGAAGAAGCCGCCGAGCGAGTGGGCCACCAGCGTCACCTTCGACCCGTCACCGCCGTACGTCGCGGCGTTCGCCCGCGCGAACCGGATGGCGCACCCGATGTCCTCGTACGGGAGCGGGAACGTGCCGCCGTACTGGGCGCCCTCGCGATAGTCCGCCACGAACACCACCGCCCCCTGCCCTGCGAGCAGCGACGCGAAGTCCCCCAGCCCGTGGCGGATCCCGGGTGCTTCCGGCCCTCCGGGTACCGCGACCACCACCGGCCACGGCGCCGTCCGGCTGGGCCCGCTTCCCGTCGGCCCTGGGGTCGCGCTCGTCGGCCGCGGGTAGTACACGTCCAGGTTGAGCGTGCACGGCCCCAGGGTTCCGCACGAGAGCTGCGCCGTGAACGGGGAACTGGCGCCGCTGATCGGCATGCGGCTGCACTGGGGATCGAACGGACCGCACGTGGCCGGAGGGCCGGGCTGGATCGGGGTGACGGGCGGCCCCGACGTCACCGGCGGCGGCGAAACGGCCGGCGCGGACGGAGCGGACGGCGAGACGACCGCGACCGGGGCGCTCGCGGACGGCGCGGCGGGCGAGGGCGACGCCGACGGTCCCCCCGAAACGAGCACCACGGCCACCACCAGTACGGCCAGACCGACGACGACGGCGGCGATGGCGGCGATGCGGGCACGTGGGGTCATGCAATGGCTCCGGCAGGTCCGGCGGGGTGGGATGAGCCAAAGGGTAGGGCGGATCGGCCGATGTTGTCGACCGCGCTGTTGGTGTCGCCTGCGGCGGCCGGCTGGGCGGTTCCCGTCCCCTGGAGGGCCCTGTCCGTCCGAACATACTTTGTATGGCAACTCGTGCACCCACCTGCTGGGGGGACGCCGCCCCCTGCTGGGGGGACGCCGCGCCCTGTTTCGCCCCCCGGGGCCCCGACCTCGACCCCGGCCCCTGGGTCCCCTGCCGTCCACTGCAGGCCCCTGGGTGCCGCTGGCTTTCAGCGCCCTTTCAATCCGGGCGCGGAAAGTAGCCAAGACGGCCCGACGCCAGGTGGGACCATCGTCCCGTGCCCCCGCGTCGATCGGGAAGGGTGGCGTACCTGGGTATCGATGTGGCAGACTC
>JAJYJR010000034.1 GCA_021789355.1 Chloroflexota bacterium
CGATGAGGGTGGCGCCGTCGTTGGCGCCGCTGACCGCCGCGAACGCGAGGGCCGCCAGCGCCAGCAGGACGGCTTCGATCATCCGGCCGTGCCGGCCGATCGGGTCGCGCCGCGGGTCGCCGCCGTGAACATCAGTCCGTGCCGCTCCATCGGATCGTGGGGCGACGCGGGAAGTTGCGCCGGTAACGCCTTCCCGCCGACATGATCCCTGCCGGGCGCCAACATCGCGGCCCCAGTGGGGCACAGACTCGACAAATTCACCTCAATCGAGGCGCAAGTGGGGGCTTGGCCATCGAATCGCGGATACTCGCCCAGGGTACCAGCCCCCGGGGGCCCCCGGGGGCTGCGCCGGAACCGAACCGCTGGCGTCGGTCGCGGGTGTACCACCGTGGACCATGGGGTCGGCCTGTCCGGGGACCGGCCGAGCCGCGTTCGAGTGTTGCCCCTGGCGCATCAGGAGCGACGTCGTTGTCTCGGGGGCCGGCACTGAGAGGCGCGGCAGAGGGGTGTTGGACGGTGGTACAGCCCGCCAGCACAGGAGATCGGCTGCTTCCTCAGGGCGCGGTGTCGACCACCGTGTCGCTCTTCACCCACCATGCGTACAGGTCCGCCAGCGAGCCACCCTGCAGCTGCGCGGTGTACATGATGTTGGTGCTCGGGTCCTCCTGCTCGATCCAGGCTGCCCCCTTGGTGTCCGTGTAGCAGAGGAGTCGGAAGTCCGGCCCCCCGAGGACCTTGTTGTTGGGAAACGTCATGGACCAGGTCGTGTCGAGGGCGCTACTCGCGCACTTCTTGCTGCTGACTGTTTGTGCGCCGACACTCTGGACGTCCTGCGTGTAGGCAGCCTTGAGGTCCGCCGCGCTCCCGTAGAGGTCATACCAGACCTGCGTCACGCCCGACACGGGCTGGCAGGTAGCTGACTGGACGATGGTTGGGTACGGCGGGTTCGTCGAAGGCACGCAATTTGCCCAGAGGGCAGCGGGCACGAACGGCTTGATCTGGTCGATGCCGGCTGTCGTGCTACCGGTGTCCACCGCCGCAAGCGTACGACCGTTGATCTCGCCGGTCAGCGTCTGGTTCCCCCGCTGCACCGTCACCGACAGCACGGCATCGGCACTGTGCGAGCGGAGCACGGAGCAGTACGTGCTCTTGGTCCCGTCCGCGCCCACCGCAGTGCCGTTGAGGTTCGTCATCAAGTCGCCCGGCAGGATCCCCGCCTTATCGGCCGGGGAACCGGGTGCCACCGAGACAATCGAAATACCGGTGTTGTCGCTGTTCGCCTCGCCGTTGATACCGAGGTACTCCAGGTTCTTGCCGGTCTCGAGCTGCTGGATGACCGGCATCGCCTCCGACGACGTGATGGCAAACGATTCGCCGGCGATCGGGCTGCCCGGAGTGCCGCCAGCGTACTCGATGCCGACGACCTTGCCGTTGGCATCCACGACCGGGCCGCCGGAGTTGCCCGGGTAGGTTTGAGCCGTGATCTGGATTTCCTGCTTGACCGAGGCCCAGGAGGTGTCGGCCTGATACGGCGGCTTCGCCACGATGCCATTCGTCAATGTATAGGGGTCGCCATTCGGATGCCCCGCGACGTAGATGGGCTCGCCGACAGTCGGCGCCGCAGAGGACATCGGGAGCGCCGGGAACGTCCCGGCCACCTTCAGCACGGCGAGGTCGGAACACTCGGAAACGCCGAGCAACTGCGCGTCATACAGCGTCTTGTCCGTGCCGATCTGGACCTTCCAGAACGCGCCGCCAGTCACGACGTGGTTGTTGGTGACCACGAGTCCGGCCGAGTCGATCACGAACCCGGAACCGGAGTAGACCTGCTCCTTGGTGCCGTCGGCCGTGACGAAGGTACCTTGCGTCTGGATGTAGGCGACGGAGTCCTCGACGCTCGACAGATCGAACGCGGCGGCGGATGGAGTGACCGCCGGTGTGGCTGGATGGGGGGCAGCAGTCGGAGGCGCCGCGCCTGCCGCGCATCCAGTCAATAGGAGCGCCGTTGTCGCCCCGACAGCGAGACAGCGAATCAAGGGAGAGACGCCGCGATGTTCCACCAGAACTGCTCCTTGGAGGTCCCCGCTTTCCACTGACAGGGGATGCGCGGCAAGCCGTGGGCGGGTCGTCTCGGCGGGAAGCGACGACTCTCCTCCGATCCGGACGATGCGTGACCCGTATCGGTATCGGTGCGACACTGGATGGAGCGGAATAGAGCCGCAACAGTACCGAAGTACTGCAGGGATTCGGTGACCGGCTCCAACCACGGCGCAAGGCACGCAACCCGAGCGAATTCGGCATCCGCCAGGCGCCGCACCGAGATTTCCGGCCCTCTCGTCACGAACGGGCCCTGACACATGACCACCTCCCCGTCGCAGCCCCCGGCGTCCTCAGAAATGCCCTGACTCGGTCACCGACCTTCACAGGCCGTGGTGCATGGGCGAGCGGATCGAGACCCACCGCGGGGTGGACGACGTCATGGCGTACCAGGCCACGCCCGTGTCGTCGAGGACGACCGTGGTCACCCTGCGGAACGGACTCCACGCGCCGTTCGCGCCCTTGTCGGCGAGTTCGATCGCGAGGTCTGCCGAGGCCAGCAGCGGGTCGGTGGCGAAGCGCCAGGTCACGTACTCGCCGAGGCCGACCGCTTTGGTGGGCTCGGAGGTGAAGGGGCCGATCTTGGTCGCGCCCGGCGCGGCCCTGGCGAAGATCGGCAGCGAGGACACCGGCCACGGTTCCGCCGTCACGGGGACGACGGACACCAGCAGGATGCCAGGCACGGCGATGGCGAGGAGTCCGTGTCGCCCGCGGCGCGTCGCGCCCGCCTGCCGGGAGTCCCTGGCGCCTCCCGATCGTGGCAGGTGGCGCTCGCCGCCGACGTACCCTCCGTTTGCCGCCAACGTATCTGCCATGACGTGACACGGCGCTCGAACACCTGCGCGACGAGCACCGGTTGCGTTCAAGGGTCGCGTGATCCAGTACGTGGGCCGAATTCTCCGTCCGACCGACTCGAAGTCGAACGTCGAGGTGCACGACTACGTCGATGTGAACGTGCCGGTCCTCGCCCGCATGCACACGAAGCGTCTCTCCGCGTATGCCGGACTCGGCTTCGACGTCCCGTCCGGCCGGACCCCCAGAAGCCGGCGGCGAACTCTCGTGTGATCCCCCCCAGGATCTCCGTCCGCGGGACCTTGCAGCCTCCTCCAGATCCTCCAGCCCGCTACCCGGTCTGGTACCGGCGGGCTGCCCTACTCACCCAGTCGGAATGGTGGATAGGGACCCGCCATCAGAAGGATCCAGCACGAGACCCGCGTCGTCCACCGGAGGTAACCGCCGACGAGCTCATACCCGAGGCCCGGGTACCGCCCGAAGATGAGGACGGGGATCCACGAGAAGAACATGACGAACCCGGCCACGATCGCCACGAACCACAGGGCGATCGCGTGCGGGATGACGAGAAACGACCGGATCAGGATCCCGATGAGTGGAATCCCCCAGAGATTGTTCAACCCGCGAGTACGGTCGAAATCGACCTCCACGGGGTACCCGGGGCTCGTCGAGAACGGAGGATACGGGCCGACCATGAGAAGCATGTAGGCCGTCACCCTGATCGACCAACGAAAGTAGCCGCCGACCAGGTCGTAACCCCACCCGGGGAAGCGTCCGGTGAGCAGCACCGGGATCCAGGTCACGAGCATCGCGATCGAGACGGCGAATCCATAGATCCCGAGGATCACGTAGTGCGGGATGAGGATGAGCCCTCGCACGAACCAACCGAGGAACGGGATCCCCCACAGACGACTGATCCTTTGGTCGCGATCGAACCGCACGTTGACGGGGTACGTCGCGGGACTGGTCGCAGCAGCGGTCATCGATCACCTTCCTCTTCGGTGTCATGGGATGGGACATGGCTCGCCCACTCAGGACAGCGTAACGTTCTCAACGGGGGTCAGCCAGGTCCATTTCGGCGAAATGCGCAGTCAAGACCAGCAACGGCACGTCTGGTGCCGGTGGTGCCTTCATCCGCCTTCGCGTCCCCGGGCCGTGCTCGACGCGGGCGGTATCGTCGTGATCGACGTGCCGGTGCAGCAGGTGGGAGCCCACCTCGTGCTCGACGTTGACGATGGCAGACGCGGGAACGTACAGGTGGCCGGAGAAGGCGCCTCTCGACACAAGCAGGTGGTCCTGGCCCACGTCTCGCACCGCGCAAGGTCGGCGCCCGCTGTTCCCGACGACGGCCCTCCCCGCCTTCAGGTTGGCCTTGCGCATCTGCTCTGAACCTCCGCGCAGCTCCGGAGCTTCGCGGAGCCGCCACTACGTCAACTGTGAAGCGGGCCATCGTCTCGGTCTGCCTCGTCGCCGAGCGATGGACGTGGCGAGTTGGCCACCTGGCGTCGCCGTCCAGGCCGGCGTGCGCCTGCGCAAACCGAGAAGAGTTGCGGAATCTTGGCTTGCCCGGCGGGGCGGCTGTCTCCATCCTCCTTCCCACGGAGGGGCGGCGGGCTTTCGGGCCCCACCGGCACGGCGTCCCAGTCGCGGTCGCCCGCCTCGTGCCGGATGCCAATGGAGAGACCGACCACCTCGCCCGCAGGAGCTCGACTCGTCATGGTCGCGACGGACATCTCCGGCATCCGCTTCTCGGCCTGCCAAGAGCGCGACGCTCCCGAGATGGGTCGGCTCCTCGCGGAGACGTTCACGCGGCACGACGGCATCCCGGTGTTCGCCTCGATCGCCGGGCAGGGTGGGCCGAAGGCGATGATCCGCCACATCTCGAGCGGATGGAAGAGCCACGGGCCTCGAGGGCGACCCGGCGGGTCGAGGTGATGGGTGCGAGCTCGTCGTCTGAGCGCCATCCTCGGGACAGCGGTCGTCTCGCTGTTGGGCGGGCTGGTTCTGGGCGCCTGTGTCGTGGGCCCGCTGATCGGCACGACTGCCCGCCCGGTGCCCGCTCCGGTGGCGACAGCGACGACGAGCGCGAACGACACGGCGGCGGCCGGCACTGCCCCCGCGCCGCCGACGGCGTCTCCGGCAAGCCCGCCTCCCGTGCGGCCCAGCGCGACGCCCGCGCCAACGCTCCCTCCGTCGATCCCGAACGAGATCCCCATCCTCTACTACCACCGCGTCGAGGCCCCACCGGCCGGGTTCGCGACCTGGAGCCTCGCGCAGCGGCAGACCTTCATGGCCGACAACGTGCTGCCCGGGGTGTTCGCGGCCCAGCTCGACTGGCTGGCGGGTCACGGATACCACACGATCCTGCCGCGCGACCTCGTCGCCCACTGGGACCGGGCCGCACAGCTGCCGGCGCGGCCGATCATCCTGACCTTCGATGACGGGTGGGCCGACTGGGCCACGAACGTCGTCCCACTCCTGCGGAGTCACCACATGGTGGCCGAGTTCTACGTGGTGGTGGACCAGGTCGGACCACGGGGCGTGACGTGGGCCGAGCTGCGCGCCTTCGCCGCGGCCGGCATGGGCATCGGAGCGCACGACGTCCATCACGTCCAGCTGGCAGGCCTCGGGAACACCGAGCCGCCGGCCTCGCCCGCGACGATGTGGTACGAGGTGAGCGAGGCGCGGCGCATCATCGGCGCCAACGTCGGTGTGCTGCCCGATTCGATGGCCTACGTTGGCGGCGGGTTCGACCCGACGCTGGTCGGCCTCGTTCGGCGGGCGGGTTACACCACCGCTCGCTCCATCCTGCGCGGCGTGCTGCAGCCCTCCCAGTGGCGCTACGAGCTGCATGTCAGCCGAATCGGCGGCTACGACGACGTCAAGAGCGTCGTCAGCGGGGCGTTCGACCCGGCGCTGCCCACCTTCGAGCGACGCGTGACGGGTCTCGACCCGGGCTAGGGCCAGGGCTGAACAGAACGCCTGGCGTGTCAAGCACCATCAGAGGACTTGTGCGTCAAGCACGGTTGGCAAGTCCATCCCTTGGCTCGGTCCAGAGACGGGATCGAGTCCAGCGCGGAGCAGTCAGTCCGCCGGAAAGGCGGAGAGAAGCTCCTCGGCAGTGACTTCCGCGACAGCGCGCGCGATTCGCCCGAAGCCGCGCCTAGATACGGCAACGACAGGCGTGTCCCGATCTCCGCCGGCCATCCGAAGTGTGGCATCTTCCAGCTCGGCGATGTCCGATCCGTCGAGGGGCTTCGCAGACCGCCATTTGATCGTCCCTACGAAGGCAAGCTGGAGCTTGTCGCCAGGATCCTCGCGATCGGCACCGACGAGATCGATCTCAACCTTGTTGTCCTTGGTCCAGAACCCGCCGACGATTCTCGCACCCTTGAATCGGCCATCGCCTGCGGCGCTCAGTCGTTCGAGCGCAGAGCGAACGATCGGTTCGACCGCGGTGCCGGAGTAGTCCAAGAAGGCCCTAGCTATCTGGGCAGCGTTCGTAGCTCCGATCCCGCGCCCGATCTCACCGCGAATGGGCTCGATGAAGCGGAGCCAGAATCGCAGGTAGGGGTCCGCCACGCGGTAACGACGCGCATCGGACCTGGCGGTTGAAAGCGGAAGCGCCGAGGCAATGATGCTCTTGTCACTCAATGCGCGGAGCGGATAGCCCAGGTTTTTTCCATCGATGCCCGAGCCATCAACGATGCCTTTGTGTGTTCGCTCGCCGGCACCAATGACTGATAGAACCGTTCGGGCGGCGACTGCAGCCGGCAGTTCGCCGTCGAGGATCCGTGCGGCTGCGGTTACGAACTCCGAGGTGGGATCCGCTAGCTCCTTGCGTAGGAACGACTCGAGGCTGCCGCCGCGCCACAGATCCACAATCCTCGGGAAGCCACCTGTGATGAGGTAGGCGTCAATCGCAGCGTCGCCGCTCCGACCAGTGATCTGTGAGACCTCGAGCGGAGAAAGTGGTTCCACGACCATCTGGCGCGTCGGACGCTGAAACAGCGGAAAGCCATACGTCGTGAGCCGAGTCATCATCGAGAGGTCAGAGCCGATCAGAACAACAATGACCGGCAACTTCTGCAACTCCCTCCAGGCAGCCCGGATCGCACCTTCCTGTGGGCTCGGTGCTGGGTTACCTTCGGCGTCCCGGACCTTGTCGCACAGATCTGGGAACTCGTCGAGAACGATGACGGATGGCCGCTCCCGTGACGCGTTCGCCGCCGCTGTGACCAGGGCAGCCTGCCAGTCGCCAAAGGTAACGCCTGACGCCTGAGTAGCAGACGGTAGCGACGATGCGGCTAGGGCGTCGCGGAACCGTCCGAGTTCGCGCGTCTCGGTGTAACCGTGAGCCTCGAAGAAGACCGCTGGGCCATCGTAGCCTTCGAGCCATCGCTCGGCGAGCGCGCTCTTGCCCACCTGCCGTCGACCTCGAATGGTGACAAGGCGGCCTTCGCCGGTCTGTCGGCACTCGTCGAGCTCGGTCTGGAGGACACGCAACTCCCTGCCCCGCCCAACGAACCTTGGCACCTGGCGACTCCAATCGACCTCGACTCTGAACAGGTCAGAGTCGGATGTGGTTAGAGTCTATCGCACTGGCTCTCACAGTCAAGGCGTAGCGGCGACACTGCGTGCGGGGCGCCCCCTCCAAGCGCCGAGATTACCAACCGTTCTTGACGCACATGTCAGAGGACGATCAGGACATGACGGGGACGACGCTCGTGCACCTTCAGGGGCGACCGCAGGAGCGCGGTCGATGCGGAGGCGCAGCGCGATGCCGTGGCGATGCTTCGCCAGGGCTACGTCGTCAGGACGAGGGTCATCCGAACGCGCCGGCGTTCTCCAGCGGCTCTTCGCTCTCGGCCCGATCGGCGCCGACATGGTTCGCGGGACCGCATCGCTCACCGTGACCGACGAACATGCGCCGTGGACCCCAGACGATCAGCCGCCGATCGCTGACCGGACCGCGTGACCCACACCCGAGAAATGAACGGGCGAGGGCGAACAGAGACCTCTGGATGCTGGGGGTGAGGCAAGTGATCGCCCAGCCAGGGCAGAACGAGCCTACTTGTCTCGCACCATGCGGACGTTGATCTCTCGAAAGCCCTCGGCCTCGAAGAAGCGGCGTGCTGCGAGGTTGAACGCCCAGGTGTCGAGTTCGAGCCGCGAGATCCCGAGTTCTGCGGCGCATGCGCTCATCGCCGCGATGAGCCGTCGTCCGTGACCCTGCCGCGTCGCCGAGTCGGTAACACAGAGCTGGTGCAGGTAGAGCACGCGATGGACTGCGCGATACGGTGTCTCTGGGCGCGCTACGACGTCGCCGTGCGCATAGCCCACCACGCGCGTCCCATTGAGAGCGACGAGGAGGTAGCCGTCTGGCTGGGCAAGCAGGTCATCATAGGCAACCCGTGTCAGCGTCTCGTCTGACGGCGGCTTGAAGAGGTGCGGGTAGGCGTCGGTGTGCAACTGCTGAACCTCGCGGTTGAGCAGCGAGACAGCTTCGTAGTCCCCTGGCTCCGCTCGACGCACTGAGCGGCTGGTCACGCTCGTCCCCATGTCGGGACCATCGGCCCGGCCGTCCGTCGCGTCAAGAGCGTCGCGGCATTCGCTGGCCTGTGGACGCCGGGTGAGACGCTCGACGCGCTCGGCGAATCCCTCCGCGGCGTCGGTCGGGATCGCGACTGCGACCCCGCGCTGACGAGCGAGTGCCGCCTCGATGACGGCCGGTTCGGCATCGTGTGCCGCGGCCCAGAGGCCAGCCTCGATCTTCGACGCGATCCGATGCGTCGAAGAGAAGAGCCACGCCCGAGCGGCGGTGAGGACGAGGTACTCGAGGGGACCGTGTGCTCTTGCCCACCCGATCTCGTCCCGCATCGCCGACGCGATCGCCTCCTCGGGCATCGCAGCGAGTAAGGAGCGCGCCGGAGGCCCGACGATCGCCTCGCCGTGCCCTCGACAGACGGCCAGATGCAGGACCAGATCGCGATCCCCCTCGCGCGGCCGACCGTCCACGACGTTACGCACGGCGCGCCAGCCGCCGGTCGTCAGGTGGAGCTGGAACCGCGGAGCTGGCAAGGCGGGCTGCGACGCCTCGCCAGCGGTCATCACGGTGAACTCCAGACCGTTCCCCGGGTAGCGCAGGGGGACGAGCGCACCCACCACGCGACCGAACTGCTGATCGGACAGCTCCGTGTGGCTCAGCGCGAGGAGGTCGAGGTCGCTGCGCTCCCACAGAAAGCCACCGAGCACGGCGGAGCCGTGGAGGTAGAGGGCCACGAGATCCTCGCCGAGCGCGTCCGTGAGCGCGCGGCCCACCTCGCGTGCGGCCTCGTGCACGTCTTCCACGGGTCTCTCACTCCGTGCTGGTGTTCTCGTCGGGGACCTCGTCGGCCAGGGTCAGGCCAGGAACGCCAACGGCTTCGCGCGCAAGATCCTCGTCGCCGAGGCGGCCGATGATGCGCGCCATCCGGTCCGTGTTCGTCCGGAGCACGCGCAGAGCCTCGTCCCGGGTTGCGCTCGCGAGCCGTCGGGCCTGTCGGGCGTTGAACCTCGCGCCCTGCTCGACGGTGCGCCGTGCCTGGACCGGCAGCGGACGGCCCGCGGCGATCGCTCGCACGATCCCCCCGATGATCAGGTGACCTTGGGCGATGTGCCCGACCACCACGCCGACCGATCGGCCCTCGTCGGGGCAGTCCGCCGACCAGTCGCGCTCGTGCATGTCGGCCACGAGCGCGATCAGCGCCTCGTTTTCCGCTCGGAACTCGGAGGCGAGAGCCTGAGCGCGACTGCTGGCGACCCCCACGTGCGGACTGTACGACTCGCCAGGCCCGTCAGAAGGGTGGATGGACACCGAGGATCGTCGCGGTTACGTCCTCGATCACGATGGTGCCGCTCGGATCCGGAGTGCCGCCGCTGCTCCATGGCAGGTCGTGGGCGTCCAGGAGGTCTCCGGACACGCGGGCGATCTGATCCGGCCGCGCCGCGGCCTGGGCGTCCGGGATCCGGCGTTCGAGCTGGCGCGGCCAGTGCCGATCGAGGACGGCAGGTGATGCAGATCTCGGCCGGACCAGCATGCACGCCCACCGAACGGTTGACCACGGCCTGCCGAGCGGTGGATGCCCCAATCCACCGACCACCCGCTGGGAGATCGCGGCCCGGGCAGACGGCATCGCCCACGAGCTGGCGCCGATACCTGAGAGCCGACGCTGAGGGTGGATGATCGTAGCCTCTGGTCGCTTCTACAGGTCCCGGGAGTGCCCGTCGATCCAACGGGCGAGCTCTGGCTCCGTCAGCTCTCCGGCCGCCAGCGCCAGCATCGCCAAGAGGGCCTCCGCATTCGTCGCGGTGAGCTCGACGCCGTTTCGCTCGAGGAAGGCGACCATGACGACGAGCGCGACGCGCTTGTTGCCGTCGACGTACGGATGGTTCCCGGCGACGCCGAAGGCGTACGCGGCGGCGAGCTCAGCGAGGGTCGCCTGCGGCGCATACAGCCAACGTTGCCGGGGTCGGGCCAGCGCCGACTCGAGTGCATGCTCGTCGCGCATGCCGTGGGCGCCACCGTGCTCGCGGAGCTGTCGGAAGTGTGCCTCGTCGACGGCGAGGCGCCCGAGCCGGCGAGGCTCGGGGCGCGTCACCTGGCGAGCTCGCGGAGCGCCGCCCGATACCGCTTTGCCGCCCGCCGCGTGGCCGCCAGGTCGGCCTCGAGGTCCTCCGTGAAGGGCGTGAGCAGGATGCCCTCCTCGGTCTCGATGGCCAGTACGCGGTCGCCGGCAGCCAGATCGAGCCGCTCGACCATTTCCTTGGGGAGCGTGGTGCCCACGGACCCACCGACGCGTCGAAGCGTGATCGTGCGTGACATGACGTGAAGATAGCACGGACGTGCTACTGGCTCCTGCCACCACCACCCTCGCGTGTCGCGGCGACCGGACACCCGCGCACCGACGGAAGCGTCGGAGTCACCGGACCGCCGAGCGATGAACTCGGAGGTGCGAGTCTGTGGTCGGGGCGAGAGGAGTCGGCCCCGCCGAACAAGGAGATCCATCCACCGTCAGCCTGGTGCCCACCGGATCCCCTCCCGCTCACAGTCGCGGGCCGGCCGCCGCGCAGGGACACACGGCTGCGCGACCCGTTGTCAGACCGGCGGCTTCACGCCCGATGCAGGACGAGGAGGATCTCTGCCACGCCGTGGTCGGCGAGCGAGCCGAGGACACCGTATCCGGTTGGTCCCTTGATGCCCCACTCGGAGAATGCGACGGGGATCGATCCGACGACTTCCAGCGTTGAGCCGTCTCGGCGCCCCGAGATCGTGACGGTGGCCAGGCGCGAGGCCCCGTTCAGCGTGAGCTGACCGGTGGCCATCGCGGTGATGGTCCCGCCCGAGGCGAAGGCCGGGCTCAGGGTGATCGGTCGCGCCAGCGTGAACGTCGCGTTCGGATGCTCCCGCGTGTCGAGGCTGAGCGCGAACTGCGGCTGTGCCTTGCCACCTGCGGTGACGGCGCTGAGGTCGACGCCGAACGTTCCACTCGTGACCTCGTCGTTCGCGAGGACGATGGTGCCGGTGACGGCGTTCGTCCTGCCGACGACGTCGCCAGTCATGCCAAGGACGGTCTGCTGGATCCGGTAACCCGCGATCGATCCGGACGCGACCTCCCAGGTGCCGTCAAGCGGCCCGACCGGGGCGCTGGCGGCACTCGCGGGCAGCGCCAGCGGAGGTTCGGCCGAGAAGTTGACGTACATGCCGGCAGCCACGACGACGAGGACGAGGAGCACGATCACGCTCGCGAGGATCCACCGCCGCCAGTGACGCGTTCGCGGAAATCTGCTGGGCGCCCCACCGCGCTGCGCATCCAGCTCAGCCTCAGTCTTCATCCCTCGACCTCTCTGTCGGGTCTGACGCGGAAGACCGGGAACATCGCCGCGATCCGGTCGAACTCCGCGAGGGGGGCCCGGCGGTCGACCGGGACGAATGAACGAGCCGCGGGCGCGACCTGCAGATGCCGCCGAAGGATCGGCGCGCGGGCGCCTGGAGCCACCTCTTCGAGGCGCACGTGCTCGCGGTCCCCATGGCGGAGGACCGCCTGTCCGCCGGCAGCCCGCACGTTCGTCACCCAGCTCGCCTGCTCGCCGAGCATCGCCACGAGATAGCGCTCGCCTCGATACTCCGCCACGATGAGCGGGAACGAGCGGAGCCGACCGCTCCGGTGGCCAGGGACCTCGATGGTGACCAGGCGGTTCGGCCCCAGCCCAGCGGACGCGACGATCGCCCACGCGCGGTTGAGCAGCGCCGCAACCCTGTTCGGATGGCCGCCCTGATACATCCAGCGCTCGTTCCGGTACATCCATCGCTCGATTCGGCCCACCCGACGTGCCTCCAGCCAGTCTGACTGCTAACCTGTGGGAAAGATACCACATACGGTACTTGGGATGTCATGTCTACTATCGAGGCTGGGGGAATGAGGGACAAGCTGCACGCCCCTGCGGGTCTCGGTCGGCGGCGGACCCGACTGCCGGACGAGGAGACCGAACGGCGGATGCTGCAGGCTGCGGCGGCGATGGTCAACCAGGCCGGACTGACCGTCAGCCTCGACCACATCAGCTATGAGGACGTCATCCGGGACGCTCGGGTATCGCGGAGCACCGTCTACCGCCGCTGGCCGTACAAGGACCTCTTCTTCAGCGACCTCCTGAAGGAGCTCGCCAGGGCGACCACGCCCGCGGCGATCTCGAGTGAGGAGACCGCCATACCCGAGATCCGACGGATCGTGCTCGAGCACCTCGACTGGCTCAGGACGCCCGAGCTCCGCCATGACCTCCTCCTCGAGTTGATCCGCCAGGGAGCGCTGCACGACTTCGAGACGATGTACGGCTCGACCGAATGGCGGACGTACCTGGCCCTCCACGCGACGTTCCTCAGCGTGGCCGACGAGGCGCTCCGCAGCGACCTGCGGGCCGCCCTCGCGCAGGCGGAGCGCGATTTCGTCGGCCGCATCGCGGCCGCATGGAGGCGCCTCAGCGGGCTGCTCGGCTACCGCCTCCGTCCCGATCTCGGCACCACGTTCGAGACGTTCGCGAGCATGGCCAGTGCCGACCTGCGGGGACTGGTGATCATGTCCCTCGCGAGTCCCGACATCGCCACGCGCCGGATCCGGGCCAGACCGTTCGGAGCCGCGCAGACGGCGGACTGGTCCCTGCCGGCATTCGCCATCGCCAGCATCGCACAGGCCTTCTTCGAGCCCGATCCCACGATCACCTGGGACGAGGAACGGATCGCCAATTTCCATGGAGCGCTCGAGACCGACGGGCTCGCCGCTACCTGAGGGCGCGCTCGCTCCCCTGCACAACAGGGGCATCAACGGCATCCGGTGACGGGCTGGGCGAGGCCTGCTCGGCGGCGATCAGGGCTGATCGGGATAGGCGACGGCGATCACCTCGAGTCCATCGATCCCGGCGAAGTCGCTCGGGTTGCAGGTGTAGAGGGGGAGGCCGTTGGTGAGCGCGACCGCGGCGATCATCGCGTCGTACGCGCGAGCCGAGGGCTTGCGCCCGGAGCGGCGCATGGACGCAGCGACCTGGCCAAAGGCGCGAGCGGCGTCGGCGTCGAAGGGGAGCGGATCGTCGGGAGCTGGTCCCCGCGACAGGGTCGTCCCAGCTGGAGGCGTGGATGGCGAAGAACAGCGGCCAGCGAGCCGGTCGGTGGGCGGCGCGGCTCCGGCGGAGCGCCTCCGAATCGATCCGCCCCCGGGCAGTGAGGGCGCTGTGATCGCGGAGCGGGACTCGCGTCAGGAATCGGACCCGCGCTGCGGCTCGCCCGACTTGACGGCCGCGAGAGCGGCCGCGCGCGCCAGGACATCCTGTGCAATCACCACCTCGACGCCAACCCGGGCAAGGCTTCGGGTGAACTCGGCGTCGACCGGACCCTCGACGAGAAGATGAGTGATCTCCGAGAGTGAGGCCGTGACCACGCCCGCCACGACGCCCAGCTTGGAGCGATCGGCCAGCACCACCACTGGCCCGTGAGTACGCTCGATCATCGTTCGTGCGACCTCGGCCTCCCGCTCGTGGGGGGTTGTGAGGCCGAACTTGAGGCTGAGGCCATCGACCCCGATGAAGGAACGGCTTGCCACGTAGCGGTTCAGGGTGGCGTGCGCCGCCGGGCCCACGAGCGAGTTCGACTGGACACGGACCTCGCCCCCGGTCAGAAGCAGGCGCGCGGGAGCAACAGGGCTGAGGTCGGCGGCGGCAAGATTGCTGGTGATGACCGTGACCCAGAGTCCGACGGGGAGCCGCCTGAGCAATTCCCGGCAGGTAGTCCCGCTGTGCACGAAGACGGTGTCGTCGGGCTGGATCATGGTCGCCGCCGCCTGCCCGATCAGCGCCTTGGCCTCGGCGAAGCGGGACGCCTTTTCCTGAAAGTTCGGCTCCCGGATCAGCGCCGTCGACGCCACTGCGCCCCCGTGCGTCCGTTCCAGGATGCCTTCCCGCTCGAGCAGGTCGAGATCGCGGCGGATGGTCGGCTCGGACACCCCCAGCAGCTCTTGAAGCTCGCGCAGGCGGACCGAGCCTGACCGCTGGACCATCTCGGCAATCAGGCGCAACCTGGCAGCCGGCAGGTGGGGCCCGTTCATCTCGCCGCCACCCCCCCGAACGCGCCGGCGGGCAGCAACTGGCGCAGGTCGGCCACCACGAAGTCGGCCTCCTCCGCGCCCCGCCTGGAGGCACCCGCCCCGGTCAGGACCAGTGCCGCCGCGACTCCCGAGCCCCGCGCCATGCGAACGTCGGTCTCGGCTCGGTCGCCGACCATGATGCAGGCGGACGGAGGCAACCCGAGGCGGCGCAGCGCGGCCGCCATCATGCGGGCCGACGGCTTGCCGATGATCGTGGGCATCTGCACCCCCGTGCTCCCCTCGAGCGCGCCGATCACGGCGGCGGCGTCCGGCCAGAGGCCGTCCTCCATCGGGCATGCTCGGTCCGCGTTGGTGGCCACGAAGGCGGCCCCGAGTTCGATCGCCCGATGCCCGAGCAGGAGCTTGGCGTAGGTCAGGTGGCGGTCGAAGCTGGCGATCACGCACTCGACCTCTTCGGGCCGCCGTGCCAGCTCGAACCCTGCGCCGCGGAGCTGGCGTCGAAGGGGCGCCTCGCAGATCGCGTGCACCCGTGTGAAGTTGTGCTCCCTGAGGTACTCGCACGTGAGCGCGGCGGGGGTGATCACGTCGGCGGAAGCCGCCGGAATGCCAAGGGAGCGAAGCTGGGAAGCGTAGGCGGCGGCGGTGTGGAGGGTGTTGTTGGAGACGAAGACGGCCCGGCGGCCCACCGCGTGGAGCTCTCGCAGCACCTCCACGGCCCCGGGAAGCGGGCGTCCGCCGAGCCAGACGGTGCCGTCGAGGTCGAAGACGTAGCCCTGGTACCAGGTGCCAGGGGGTCGGACCGACGCGCTGGCCCCCTTGACGATCCCTGTGTCTGTCATGGCTGGTCCCCGTGCTAGGTCGTGTGTCGTCGCCCTCTGGTTGACCCCCGCGACACCGCGGGTGGTCGCAGCGCCCCCAGATCTCCGGCCACCCACATCCTACGCCGAACCGATCGAATCGGAAATGGCTTGCGAGCGCTTATGACTGGTTCGCGCCATATAACCGATCATTACCCGGCAGAACCGCTTGACATCCGCCACTCTCGCACGGTACGGTACGCGCCGTCGCCGCGAGCTGTGACAGCGCATGCCGTGGAAGAGCATGGAGGAATCTGCGATGGCCCAGGCCACAGTGGGTTATGAAGCGCTGGACGCCAGGGAGCTACGAGGGTTCCGCCTCCGCCTCACCTTCCTGTCTGCCGCGGGGATGTTCCTCGATGGCTACGACCTCACGGTCATCGCGGTCGCCTTGCCGTTTGTGACGAAGCAATTCGCCATCCCAGCCGCGCTGCAGGGATTGGTGGGGTCCTCGGCGGTCATCGGCATGCTGGTCGGGTCGCTGTTCCTGGGCCGACTGACGGACCGGATCGGGCGCCGCACCATGTACCTCATCGACCTGCTGTCGTTCGTGGCCTTCGCTGTCCTGGCCGCCGTATCGCAGAACGTGTGGCAGCTCATCGCGTTCCGGATCCTGCTCGGTCTCGGCATCGGGGCGGACTACCCGATCTCATCGACCCTGCTCGCCGAGTTCAGTCCCCCCGGTCAGCGCGGCCGGCTGGTGACCGTCCTTGGCGCGACCTGGTTCGTGGGTGCGTTGGTCGCCTACCTCGTCGGGATCGCGTTCCTCCCCCTCGGCGGTGACGCGTGGCGCTGGATGCTGCTGATGGGCGCGCTGTTCGCGGTCGTCGTCCTCGCGCTGCGCCGGCAGATCCCCGAGTCGCCGCGCTGGCTGAACAGCCAGGGCCGCGGCAAAGAGGCCACTGTAATCGTTCAGCGGCTCACCGGCCGCGACATCCAGCTCGGGCAGGCCGCCGACACGACTCCCCGACCCTGGCTCGAGCTCCTCTCGAAGAATCTCTGGCGCGCGACCGTGTTCGGCTGCGGGTTCTGGTTCGCCTACGACGTCGCCTTCTACGGGATCAGCATCTACACCCCGACCATCCTCAGCACGTTCACTCACGGCTCAACCCTCAACGCGTATATCGGGGCTGCGGCCGTCTCCCTGCTCGGGTTGATCGGCGCAGGGGTCGGGCTCGTGCTCGTCGACGGCTGGGGCCGCCGACCGTTGATCATCACCTCGTTCGCCGGCTTGACGGTCTCCCTCGTCGCCCTGGCGCTCTTTCCGTCGCCTGCGTTCGTCGCGCTCGTCGTGCTCTTTGCGGCGGCCGAGCTGTTCGCCAACATGGGCCCCGGCGTGCTCGACTTCGTCTACCTCACCGAGTTGTTCCCCACGAGCCTGCGGGCCAGCGGCACCGGACTGGGGACGGCGGTCAGCCGCGTCGGCGCCATCCTGGGCATCCTGATCTTCCCGAACCTCGTCAAGGCCTGGGGCCTCAGCCAGGCCCTGTGGTTGTTCGTCGCAGCCGGTCTCCTGGGCCTGGTCGTCTCGGTGCTGCTTGCCCCGGAGACCAAGGACTTGAACCTCGAGACGATCAGCGGTGAGGTGGCGGTGGCCGTTGCGCCCTCGGGCGCGGTGCCGCAGGGATCCGGCGCCGCGCGGTGATGGGGGTGTCGATCGTGCGCCAATCCCGCGAGGGAGTGGCCACCTCCGCGCTGACGTTGACCGTGCTCGGCTGCCGGGCCGGCGCACCCGATGCCATGTCGGCCTGTTCCGGCTACCTGCTGACCTCGGTGGCCGGCACCATCCTCGTCGACTGCGGCTCCGGCATCGCCGCAGCCCTGGCCCAAACCGGCGTGCGCGATGCGCTCGACGCCGTCGTCGTCACGCATGTGCACGCCGACCACAGCCTCGATCTGGTCGCCCTGGCCTACGGTCAGCGGTTTCCGGAGCCGCGATCGGAGCGGTTGCCGCTGTGGCTGCCCGAGGCCAGCCTGGACTACGTGCGGCAACTCGACGAGGTGTTCGGCATAGCCAGCCTGCCCGATCTCGCGCACCCGGTGTCCCAGGCGTTCGAGGTCAGGCCGCTCAGGCTCGACGGAGCCACCTCCGTGGAGGTCGTGCCCGGTGTGCAGATGACCGCGCACGCCGCCCGACACGCGGTGCCCAGCGCTGCGCTGCGCTTCTCCACGGCGAGTGGGACGATCACCTTCTCGTCGGACACGGGGTGGACCCAGCCCGTCATCGACGCAGCCACCAACGCCGACCTCTTCGTCTGCGAGGCAACGTACCTCGAAGCGAGCCAGCAGGAGCTGGACGGCCACGGCCATCTCACCCCCGAGCTGGCAGGCAGGCTGGCAACGCACGCCGCCGCGCGACACCTCGTGCTGACCCACCTGAGTCACTGGCGTGACGCGGACGTCGCGCTCGATCGGGCACGAAGGGCCGCGCTCGACCTGCCTGCGCTCTCGCTCGCGCAACCGGGGGCCACCTGGACGGTGGGTACGTAGGGCACCGGGGCGGGGCGTGGGCGATCGCAGCCCGATCCCCAGATCCAGCGGACCCCAACGGTAATGCCGCGAGCCGATCGGGGTTGAGGCCGACATCCGTGCGCCCTGCGCGACGGTCCGACGCGGGTGGGCGGCCGGCCGGCCCCGGACTTCTGGCATGGCGCTCCGAGAGCTGAGGGTACCGGGCAATGTCGGGAGCGTCGTCCGTTTCGGTGCATCTGCTGCTCGCGGCAGCGGTGCTCCTCGCGATCGTCTCGGGCGCCAACGACGGTGCCGCGATCCTGGCGGCCAACCTCGGCGGCCGGGGGCTCTCGCCGCTCCGCGCGCTCGTGCTGCTCTGCGTCCTCGTCGTCGTCGGCCCGTTCATCTTCGGGACCGCGGTGGCCACGACGGTCGCGCATGGCCTGGTCTCGTTCTCCGGCGCCGACGGGGTGAACGCCCTGACCGTCGCGGTCACGGCTGCCGTGGTGGTCGTGTTCGGGGCGAGCCGGCTCGGACTGCCGACGAGCATCACCCAGGGCCTGATCGGCGGCATCGTCGGGGCGGGCCTCGGTTTCGGCTCCCAGGTCGCCTGGGGGACCGTACTGGGCGTCCTCGCCCTGTTCGCGGCGGCGCCGTTCGTGGCAGGGACGGTCGCGGGCCTGATCGCGATCGGCATCGTGTGGATGCCACATCGCAGCGATGTCGGTGCCCACCTGCGCCGCCTGCATGGCGGCACCTACGTGGCCCAATGCGCCGCCTACGCGGCCAACGACGCTCAGAAGCTCATCGCCGTCTTCGCGGTTGCCCGCGGCGCCTACGGGGTGTCCGGGGCGATCGTGCCCAGCCTGGTCAGCCAGCTCACCATCGGGCTCCTCTTCGCAATCGGCACGCTGATCGGCGTCAGCCGGGTTGGCGGTCGTCTGTCCACGAAGCTGCTCGTGGCCGGCCCGCTCACGGCGAGTGCGGCGGACTTCGGCTCGGCCGTTGCCGTGCTGGGATCGTCGCTCCTCGGCTCGCCGGTGTCGACCCCGCAGGCGGCATCTGCCGGACTGATCGGCTCGACGACGGCCGCGGCCGGGTACCAGGCTGTGCGATGGAACCAGGCCCTGAGCCTCGTCGTCGTGTGGATCACCACCCTCCCGGCCGCGGTGGCCCTTGCGGCCATCGGCGGCCTCTTCCTGCGAGGCTGACCCGATGCACATCCCCCTGCTCTCCACCGCGCGAGCGCTCTCCGGGCGCGCCAATGGCCGCTTCGTAAGCCTCCTGGTCGCCCAGCTCGACGCGGCGATCGAGGGCGCACGCCTCGTGCGTCGAGGGATCGCGGGTGAGCTCGGCCGGGCGGACGCCGTCGAGGCGATGCGCGAGATCGAGCACCGCGGCGATGATGCACGGGCGACGCTCGTGCAGGAGTTGCGCCGCGCACTTGTCACGCCGATCGATCGCGAGGACCTCTTCCGGCTCTCGGGGTCCGTGGATGACCTGCTCGACAACTTGCGCGACTTCCTGCGCGCCTGGAGCCTCTTCGAGATGGAGCGGGGGGCGATTCTCGATCCCGTGATCGACGCGATCTGCGACGCCTTCGCCGATCTTCGCGTGGCGTTCGTGGCATTGAACGGTCACCCATCGGAGGTCATGCTGCGGGCCCTGGGCGCGAAGAAGTCCGGCAACGCCATCCGCCGAGCCTACGACGTGCAGCTCGCGGCACTCCTCCAGGGTGAGGTGACGGCGGAGATGCTCCAGACCCGTGAACTTCTGCGCCGGCTCGATGTCGTGGGCCTGCGCTTCTCGACTGCGGCCGACGTCCTCTCGGACGCCCTGGTCAAGCGCGCCCAGGACTGATCGCACGAGCGCGTCTCGACGAACAACAGAGCCGCCCTGGAACGGCGAGGATAGCGGCTGCAAGACCGCTACGGTCGCTGCCCGCTCTCCTCACCGCGGTCAGCCGCTGGTCCCGGGCCCGCACACCATGGCCACGTGGTGCCTCAGGCGGAGTGGCCGCCGCCTTGCGGAGGCTGCCGCCCAGCCTCGCAGACCGTTGTGCGCCCGAGGGCTATGCGTGGCATCGAGGGCGGGCGTCGCGGCGGATGTCGCCGCGGTATGTCAGCCGGGCTCGTGCCCGCGGTCCATGCGGGCGAGGTCAGGCAGCCCGTGACGGCTCAGCGCGACCCGGTCGCGCCCCAGCTCCTTGGCTTCGTAGAGGGCCGCATCGGCCCGCTCCAGAAGCGTCGTCTCGGCATCGGCGCGGTCCTCCGGGAAGGAGGTCGCGCCGATGCTGACCGTGAGTCCGATGGCCTGCTCGCCGTCCACGACGACCGTCTCCGCGGCCAC